>NZ_JAEIMH010000070.1:0-15564 GCF_016464295.1 Streptomyces sp. N35
GTGGAGAGGGGGGCGGCGCAGGGGCGGGCGGGGCGGCGCGCGGCAGCCGGGAACCTCCCGACCGCCCCTGGGACCGCCGCCCACAAGGTTACTGGCTCCCGTAACGGCGGCCGACCGCCCCACTGACGTAGGGGCCGCGGCCCCCCTACCGCCCCACCGCGGGCACCCCGGCCGACCTACTGCCGCAGCGCCCAGCCGCGCTCCCGCAGCGCCCCGGCCAGGGCCGGTGCCACCTTCGGGTCGACGAGGAGCTGGACCACACCGGCCTGCTGGCCCGTGGCGTGCTCGATCCGGACGTCCTCGATGTTCACGCCCGCCATGCCGGCGTCGGCGAAGATCCGCGCGAGCTGGCCCGGCTGGTCGGAGATGAGCACGGCGACCGTCTCGTACGCCGTCGGGGCCGAGCCGTGCTTGCCGGGCACCCGCACCTGGCCGGCGTTGCCGCGGCGCAGCACGGTCTCGATGCCGGTGGCGCCGCCCTGCCGCTTGGCCTCGTCGGAGGACTGCAGGGCCCGCAGCGCGCTCACCGTCTCGTCGAGGTCGGCGGCCACCGCCGAGAGCAGATCCGCGACGGGGCCGGGATTCGCCGACAGAATGTCGATCCACATCCGCGGATCCGAGGCGGCGATCCGCGTGACATCGCGGATGCCCTGGCCGCAGAGGCGTACGGCCGTCTCCTCGGCGTTCTCCAGGCGGGCGGCGACCATGCTGGACACCAGGTGCGGCATATGGGAGACCAGCGCCACCGCGCGGTCGTGGGCGTCCGCGTCCATGACGACGGGAACGGCGCGGCAGAGCGCGACCAGCTCCAGGGCGAGGTTCAGGACCTCGGTGTCGGTCTCACGGGTGGGCGTGAGCACCCAGGGCCGGCCTTCGAAGAGGTCCGCGGTGGCCGCGAGCGGTCCGGAGCGTTCCCTGCCGGACATCGGATGCGTGCCGATGTACGAGGAGAGGTCGAGGCCCAGTTCCTCCAGCTCGCGCCGCGGCCCGGCCTTCACACTGGCGACGTCCAAGTAGGCGCGGGCCACACCGCGCCGCATGGCGTCGGCCAGGGTGACGGCCACATGCGCCGGCGGTACGGCGACGATCGCGAGGTCCACCGGTCCGATGGGCGGTTCGTCGGTGCCGGCGCCGAGTGCCGCGGCCATCCGTGCCTGCTCGGGATCGTGGTCGGCGAGGTGGACGCTGACGCCACGGCTCCGCAGGGTGAGCGCGGCGGAGGTACCGATCAGTCCGGTGCCGATGACGAGGGCGGTTCTCACTGGGCGATGTCCTTGCGCAGAGCGGCGGCGGCGCCGAGGTAGACATGGGCGATCTCGGAGCGCGGCTTGTCGGACTCGATGTGCGCGAGGACCCGTATGACACGGGGCATGGCGCCGGCGATGTCCAGCTCCTGGGCGCAGATCAGCGGGACGTCGGTGATGCCGAGCTTGCGGGCGGCGGCCGCCGGGAAGTCGCTGTGCAGATCGGGCGTCGCCGTGAACCAGACACTGATCAGGTCGTCCGCGGTCAGCCCGTTGCGGTCGAGCACCTCGGTCAGCAGCGCGCCGACCTGCTCGTCCATGTGCCCGGCCTCGTCCCGCTCGAGTTGGACCGCGCCCCGGACCGCTCGTACCGCCACCGTGCTGCTCCTTGTCTGTGCGCCTTGTCCGCGCGACTCGCCTGCGCCTTGTCCGCGCGACCTGCCTGCGCCTTGTCCGCGGCTCGTCCGCACGATCCGGCTGCGCGACTTGTCCGCGCGACCTGCTCCTGCACTGCTCCTGAACTGCTCCGAACAGGGTAGTCAGCGCGGGCGCGGACAGCGCGCGGCGCCCGTCTGCCGAGACGGGCGCCGCGTGAGGAGAGGGTGGTCGGGGCCCTCAGCTCCGTGCCTGCTACAGGTTCTGCTGCTTCATGAGCTCGTCTAGCGAGGTCGGCACCTGCCCCTGCGGCGTCAGCTTGTCGACGGCCTGGGGCAGCTGCGCGGCGATCTCGTTGGCCGCCTGCTCCTCGGTGATCCCGTTCTTCTCCGCGACCTCGTGCAGCGTGTCCGTCGGCAGCGCCTGCTGCACCTGCTCGCCGGTCACCGGCTTGTTGTCGCCGGTACCGACCCACGAGTCGGCCTGTTCGGACAGGCCCGCCTTGTTCAGGCCTTCGAGCAGTCCGGACAGCGGGTTGTTCCCACCGCCCCCGGAACCGCCGCCGCCCAGGAAGGACTGCAGCAGCTGGGCGAGGATGTTCCCGCCGCCGCCTGCGCTGGAGCCGCCTTGTCCGCCGCCCAGCAGGCCGCCGAGGAGGCTGCCGAGGTCCGGTCCGCTGTTACCCGCCATGGTCTCGCCTTTCCAGAGGTGTGGCCGGGGCTCCCGCGGCCGTACCGCAGAAAGCCCCCCACCTAGCGTTGACAGGTCAAATGTCACCCGATCCCCGCACTCCTGCCACTTGACGCAAACCGGACCATGCGTACCTCTGGACGGTGGTGGGCCGGGTCCGCTTGCATGGGTGGGCTCAGCCTTTTGCGCCTCGGGGGAGGCTCGTATGACACGCTCCGGACCCCTCTTCACCCTTCTCGGCGGGCTGCTGCTCGCCCTGTTGCTGCTGACGTTCAACGCGACGACGGGGACGAAGACCGCGCCCGCCGGCGACAAGGTCGCGCCGTCGGCGAGCCCGAGCGCGAGCCCGACGTCGAGCCCGAGCACCAGCGCGGCGCCGACGAGCGAGGCGCCCACGCCCACACCCTCGAAGACACAGGCTCCCGACGCCGACTACGCGGGCCGTACCGACGACGACTCCTCGGCGATCGCGGTGACCGTACGGGACGGGAAGGCGGTCGCGTACTTCTGCGACGGACGCGACCGAGAGTCCTGGCTGAAGGGTGCTGTCGCCGGCGACGGTTCGATGAAGCTGACCGGCAAGAACGGCGCGCGGCTCGACGCCTCGCCCAAGGGCGACAAACTGACCGGCACGGCGAACGTCGACAAACAGACCTTCACCTTCACCGCCGACCGGGCGAAGAAGCCCTCGGGCCTCTACCGCGCGACGCAGACCGTACGCGGCGCCCGCCTCGACGGCGGCTGGATCGTGCTCCAGAACGGTGCCCAGGTCGGCATCCTCACCCGCGACGGCGCCCGCGAGCCGGCCCCGGAGATCGACCCGGACTCGGGCTCGGTGACGGGCGAGGACCTCACGGCCCGGCCGGTCACCCCCTGATCCTTCGCCACCTACGAGCAGCCCTCCGTACGAGAGGCAGGAACCCGGCATGAGCGTCGACCCGAACGCCGTCACGCAGGACTTCCCCTCACCTCCGGCGCACGGGCGCCCGCACCCGGCCCGCTATCTGGTCCCCGTCTTCGCGGCCGGCCTGGTCGCGGTGGGCCTCGGGGTGTACGGCAAGACCCACGACCCGGCAGGCACCTCGTTCAACCTGGCGGGCTTCAGCAGCACGGGAGCGGTCAAGTCCTGGCTGGGCACGGGGGCGTTCGCCTTCGCGGTGGTCCAGTTCCTGACCGCGCTCGCGATGTACGGGCGGCTGCCGGGCGTCGGCGCCAAGCCCTGGATGGCGGGGACGCATCGCTGGTCGGGGCGGATCGCCTTCCTGCTCGCCGTCCCCGTGGCGGTGCACTGCCTGTACGCACTCGGCTATCAGACCTTCGACACCCGCGTCATGTGGCACTCGCTGCTCGGCTGCTTCTTCTTCGGCGCGTTCACCGCGAAGATGCTGCTCCTGCGCCATGAAAGGCTGCCGGGCTGGCTCCTGCCGCTGGTCGGCGGGGCGGTGTTCGCGGGGCTCGCGGTGGTGTGGGTGACGTCGGCGCTGTGGTTCTTCCGGACGTTCGGGGTGACGACATGACGTACGGAATCGATGACGCCATGACGTACCGGACCGAGGTGACGCCATGACGACACGGCGACGCACCGTCCTCGCCGCGGGCGCGCTCGCGCTTCCGGTCGTCGCGGGCTGCGAGAAGTACGGGGACGAGCAACCGGAGCCCGAGCCGCCGGCCGGGACGGACGGCAAGCAGCCGAGCAGCGCGGACGCATCCGGCGGCGAAGGGCAGCCCGGGGCCCCGGAGTTGGCGAAGACCTCGGACATCGAGGTGGGCGGCGGCAAGGTCTTCGAAGCGGAGAAGGTCGTCGTGACACAGCCCGCCGCCGGGGACTTCAAGGCCTTCTCCGCCGTCTGCACGCACTCGGGCTGCACGGTGGCGAACGTCGAGGGCGGCACCATCAACTGCGCGTGCCACGGCAGCAAGTACGCACTCGACGACGCCTCGGTGCAGGGTGGTCCGGCACCGAGCCCTCTGGCGCCCCGGCAGATCAATGTGAAGGGAGACTCGATCACTCTGGCGTAGCCTCGCGCCATGCTCTGCGAAGACCATGCGGCCCTGATCCGCGACCACACGATCTACTCCTGCGTGATGGGCTCGCGCGCCTTCGGCCTGGCGACGGAGACGAGCGATACGGACCTCCGGGGTGTCTTCCTGGCGCCGACCGCGTCGTTCTGGCGCTTCTCGAAACCCCCGACGCATATCGAGGGCCCCGCGCCGGAGCAGTTCTCATGGGAGCTGGAACGCTTCTGCGAACTGGCCCTGCGCGCCAATCCCAACATCCTGGAGTGCCTCCACTCCCCGCTGGTCGAGCGCATCGACGACACGGGCCGCGAACTCCTCGCCCTGCGCGGCGCGTTCCTGTCCTTGCGCGCCCACGACACCTTCGCCCGCTATGCGCTCGGCCAGCGCAAGAAGCTGGACGCGGACATCCGCACGCACGGCGCCCCGCGCTGGAAGCACGCGATGCATCTGCTCCGCCTTCTGATGTCCTGCCGCGATCTGCTGCGCACGGGAGAGCTGGTCATCGACGTGGGCGACGCCCGCGAGGAACTGCTCGCGGTGAAGCGGGGCGAAGTCCCCTGGCCGGAGGTCGAGCACCGCATGAACACCCTGGCGGAGGAGGCCTCCGCCGCGGCGTCCAAGTCCCCGCTCCCCGCCGAGCCGGACACGGCGGCGGTCGAGGACTTCCTGTTCCGCGTACGGCGCCGTTCGGCGGGCCTGTGACTCCCCCGCCCGTCATAGCCCCCGGCTCGCTCGCGGCCCGCCCCCAACCCGCGCTCCCTTGCGACGACTTGCTGCTGCGCCCTTGGGAGGCAGGCGACGCCCCGGCCTTCCTCTCCGCTTACCAGGACGAGACCATTCGCCGCTGGCACACACGCCGCCCGTCCTGCGAGGCCGACGCCCTGGAGTGGTTCGACACCTACCGCAGGGACTGGGCGACGGAGCGGGGCGGGCACTGGGCGGTCGAGGGGGTCACCGGTGAGGTTCTCGGCCGTATCGCCCTGCGCGGCTGGGATTTCGACGACGGCCTCGCCGACGTCGCGTACTGGGTGGTTCCTGCCGCGCGCCGCAGGGGGGTGGCGGCACGGGGTGGCCCGGGGCTGTCCCCCCCGGGCCCCGGAAGGGGGGGCTTCCACCGCCTCGCCCTGGACCACTCGACGCACAATCACGCCTCCTGCCGAGTCGCGCTCAAGTCCGGCTACGACCTGGAAGGCACCAAACGCAGCGCCGCCGTCCACGACGACGGCCGCCACGACATGCATCTGCACGCCCGGATACGGGAGGTCTGAGGCCTCACTTCCCGTCCTGAGGTCCCACTTCCCGGCCTGAGGCCTCACTTCCCCAGCCGCGCCCGTACGACGAAGTCATGCAGCGCGTCGTACGCCGAAGGATCGGGTTCGGCCGGCAGCGCCGCCCCCTCCTGCGCCACGTCCAGCACGACGTGCAGCGCCTCCAAATCAGCCGCCACACGCACGCGATCCACGTCCGCCGCCCCATGCTCGGCCGAGGCCTTCGCCTCGATCAGCTCCGGGAGGTACCCGGGCGCGTTCACCAGCGCGATCAGGGTCGGCAGATCGGCGACGACCTGGCCCGACCTCATCAGATGCACTCCGGTGAGCAGCACGCGGAAGGCGTACAGGAGCGGCTTCAGCTCACCGGTCTTCTCGAAGAGCCGCGTCTGAGTGTTCGCGAACCCCCGGTAGTGGTGGGCGTGGTTGCTGGTGAGCACCGCAGGCGCGAGGGCGGCCAGTTCGGCGTGTGCCGAGCCCGTATGCACGACGAGTGGGGACAGCAGCTGCTCCAGTACGTATCCGTTGCGCCGCAGCATCAGCCGTACGAACTTGCGCAGATCGTGCGTGACGAGATCCATCTCGACCCCGTCCCGCACCCACATCCGCGACCGCGTCTCCTGCGGCTCGCGCAGCCCCAGCAGCGCCTCGGCGGGCAGCAGATGGACGCCGCGCAGGTCGACGTCGGAGTCCTGGGACGGGAAGCCGTACAGGTGCGCACCGGAGACGGTCGCGAAGAGCAGCGGGTCGGGCTGCTCCGCGACCACGGGCGCGAGGTCGACCAGGGGCACCCCGGCACCCGAAAGCTCACGCATCCCACAGCGCCCCGAGCGAGACCAGCTCGCTGTGGTACTCGATGCGGTCCGCCCACTCGGCGGGCCAGCAGGACGCCCCCAGGTGAGCCCCCGCGAACGCACCCGCAAGACACGCGAGCGAGTCCGAGTCGCCGGACGACACCGCCGCCCGCCGCAGCGCGGTGACCGGGTCCGACGGGAACATCAGGAAGCACAACAGCCCGGTGGCGAAGGCCTCTTCCGCGATCCAGCCCTCCCCCGTGGCCAGGCACGGATCGGTCTCCTCGTTGGCCGAGCGCAACGCGGCGTCGAGCCGGGCCAGGATCTCCAGGCACTCGTCCCAGCCGCGCGCGATGAAGTGCTCCGGCGTCGGATCCTGCGCATACGTCCACAGATCACCGAGCCACCGCTCGTGGTACGTGGTGCGGTTCTCCAGGGCGTACGACCGCAGCAGCCCGACCAGGGCCATGGGGTCCGCCCCCTGGGCGAGCAGGTACACCGCCCGCGCCGTCAGATCCGAAGCCGCGAGCGCCGTCGGATGCCCGTGCGTGAGCGCGGACTGCAACTGCGCGGCGCCCGCGCGCTGTTCCTCGCTCAGGCCGGGCACGAGGCCGATCGGCGCGACCCGCATGTTCGCGCCGCAGCCCTTCGAACCGGTCTGGCTGGCCTGCTGCCAGGGCCGGTCACTGTCCAGCTGTCGGCAGGCGACCATGCAGGTACGGCCCGGCGCGCGGTTGTTCTCGGGCGAGTGGTACCACTCCACGAACTCCGGCCGTACCGCGTGCTCCATCCGCTTGGGCCCGAGCAGCCCGCGGTCCATGGCCGTCCGCAGCCCGCGCCCGAGCGCGAGCGTCATCTGGGTGTCGTCGGTGACGATCGCGGGCTTCGGCAGGGCCAGTTCGCGCCAGGGACCGAACGAGGCGAGGATCGCCGGCACGTCTTTGAACTCGGTCGGAAAGCCGAGCGCGTCCCCGAGCGCGAGCCCGATCAGAGAACCCGTCGCGGCCCGCTTGGTGTGCCCGTTCATCGTGGAGTTCCTGGGTGTGTTCGTCGGCGAGGTCATCGGAGTCGTCCTTCCGGTCGCAGAAGAGGGGGATGCAGGGCGCCGGCGCTGCCCGCCCGGTACAGCGCCGCGGGTTTGCCGCGTCCGCCGGTCAGCCGCGCACCCCCGGGCACGGGCTCGACGAACCCGGGGGTTGCGAGGACCTTGCGCCGGAAGTTGGGCCGGTCGAGGGCCGTGCCCCAGACGGTCTCGTAGACCTGTTGCAGCTCGCCGAGCGTGAACTCGGGCGGCAGGAAGGACGTGGCGAGACAGCTGTACTCGAGTTTGGCGCCGATCCGTTCGTGCGCGTCCGCGAGGATCACATCGTGGTCGAAGGCCAGCGCCCCGAAGGTCCCGTACGGCCGCCACTCGGCCCGCGCCGCATCCCCGCCGCCCCGCGGCTCCGGCAGATCGGGCCCGAGCGCCGCGAAGGCCACGGACACGACCCGCATACGGGGGTCGCGATCGGGTTCGCTGTAGGTCCGCAGCTGCTCCAGATGCAGCCCCGAAAGATCCGAGATCCCCGTCTCCTCGGCGAGTTCACGCCGCGCGGCCGTCTCCGCGGACTCCGCCGGCAGCACAAAACCGCCGGGCAGCGCCCACCTCCCCGCGTACGGCTCCTGTCCGCGCTCGACGAGCAGCACCTGCAGCGCACCGTCGCGGACCGTGAACACCGCGAGATCCACGGTCACGGCGAACGGGGCGAAGGCATGAGGGTCGTACCCCTCGGGCACGGTCGGGGTCCGGTCGGGCACGGTCGGGGTCCGGTCGGACACGGTCGGGGTCCGGTCGGACACGGCAGCATCCCCCTCGGGCACAGGTGCGTTCATCGCTTCTCCGGGAGTGGATCGGTGAAGTGCCAGCCGGCACCGAGCAGTGCGTCGACCGCGGCCACGGCTTCGGCGAGGCGCTTGCCGTGTGCCCCCGTCAGGAAGCGGAAGTCCCGGCCGGTACGGACGAGTTCGGCGCGGAAGCGTTCGGTCATCCACGGCCGCAGCTCCTCCCCCTCACGCAGCCCGTCGTCCTCGAAGGCCACACCCTCGTGGTCGGTGAGCAGCCACAGATGCTGCCCGGCGGGTTCGGGTTCGACCGGATAGGAGCCACCCATGTACCGCTCGTGCCAGACGGTCGTCGCGAAGGCGTCCGTGTCGCAGAAGAGCACGGGCGAGCCGAGCCGCGCGGCCGCGTCCTCACGCCGCCGCTGCTCGCGCGCGATCACCGGGAACTCCTCCGAGGCGAACGCGACCTCGGCCCACTCGGCCCCGGGATTCGCGGCCCGCAGCTCCGCCAGCTTCCGCTCGCTGAACTCCCGCCCGTACTCGTCCACACAGCGCGTCCCGGCCCAGATCCCGCCCCGCGCCCGATAGCGCTCCGTGAGTGCCCGCGCCATCGTCGTCGTCCCGGTGGACTCGGCCCCGAGCACGACGACCCGGCGCGTCAGCGCGGCCCGCACGGGCTCGGCCAGGAACTCCCAGTTGCCGACGGGATCCTTGCGCACGGCCGTCCCGGACACCGGATGGAGAGATCTCGACACATCGACACTGATATGCCGCGCCCCGAACCGCCGCGCCAGCTCGTCCCCGTACGCCTCCGAGGTGAACACCGCGTCGACACGCTCCGGCACAGCCGCCCGGAAGACGGCCATATGGGCGGCCCACACATCCGGGTCGTGCAGATCCATCGCGATGTCGTCGACGGCTCCGACCACCCGTACGTCCGGATGCACCTCCCGCATCCACGCCACGCGCCGCTCCAGCGGCACGGACTCGACGGAGGCCGCGCACACGAGGACGGTCAGCTGCTCGCACCGGGCCGCCGCCGTCGTCACGAGATGGTGGTGGCCGGCGTGCGGCGGATAGAACTTGCCGAGCACGAGGCCGTGCCCGAAGCGCGCGGTCATGCCGCCATCACCGCCTCCCGGCCCACCAGTTCACGGCGCCAGTTGCGCAGACCCAGCACGCACAGGGCCATGAAGCCCACGTACAGGAGCGAGGTCAGGTACAGCTCCTTGTGCGCGTAGAGCGGGATGTACACCACGTCCGCCGCGATCCACAGCCACCACGATTCAAGCCGCTTGCGGCACTGTCCATAAGTCGCCATCAGCGACAGGGACGTGGTCAGCGCATCCCAGAACGGGACCGTGGAGTCGGTCGCGTGGTCGAGCAGAAGCGTGATCGCGAGCGTGCTCACCACCCCTGCCGCACCCAGCCAGATCCATTCGGTACGCGTCGTACGACGCACCGGAAGCGAATCCGAGGAGCCAGGACCACCCCCGTGGGCCCAGGTCCACCAGCCGTATGCGGCAAGGGTGATGAAGACCAGCTGCAGACCGGCGTCCGCGTACAGGCCGGCCTGCGTGAACAGCAGGATGAAGAACAGGTTGTTCGCGATCCCGATCGGCCAGTTGGCGATGTGCTGGCGCGCCACCAGCCAGACGCAGAGCGCCCCGCTGCCGAAGCCGAGCACCTCGGTCCAGCTCACCGGGGTGTCCAGCAGCGTGAACAGCGGCTGCTGCAAGGGTTCGAGTAGCTCCGCGAGACTCACGCCCGCCTCCTTTATGGTCAGACAGACTATAAAGGAGGCGGGCACGGAACCACAAGGCGTTTCAGGCGCCCACGGCTTCTCGTACGGTCCGCAGCCCCGGCGGGCGGGCAAAAGGAATCGGCCGGACCCGGAAAAGTTCCGGATCCGGCCGATGCCGTACGAAGGCGAGGCTGCCTACAGCTCGACCTCGCGCATCAGCATCCCGACCTCGGTGTTGCTGAGCCGGCGCAGCCAGCCCGACTTCTGGTCGCCCAGACCGATCGGACCGAAGTGCGTCCGCACGAGCTTCTCGACCGGGAACCCGGCCTCGGCCAGCATGCGGCGCACGATGTGCTTGCGGCCCTCGTGCAGCGTGACCTCGACCAGGTAGTTCTTGCCGGTCTGCTGCACGACCCGGAAGTGGTCGGCGCGCGCGTAGCCGTCCTCGAGCTGGATGCCGTCCTTGAGGATCTTGCCGATCTCGCGCGGCAGCGGGCCGGTGATGGCCGCCAGATACGTCTTCTTCACGCCGTACCGCGGGTGCGTGAGGCGGTGGGCCAGCTCACCGTGGTTGGTGAGCAGGATGATGCCCTCGGTCTCGGTGTCGAGACGGCCCACGTGGAACAGCCGCGTCTCGCGGTTGGTCACGTAGTCGCCCAGGCACTGACGGCCGTCGGGGTCCTCCATGGTGGAGACGACACCGGCCGGCTTGTTGAGGGCGAAGAACTGGTACGACTGCGTGGCCACGGTCAGACCGTCGACCTTGATCTCGTCGGACTCCGGCTTCACGCGCAGACCCTGCTCGAGCACGATCTCGCCGTTGACCTCGACCCGTGCCTGCTCGATGAGCTCCTCGCAGGCCCGGCGCGAACCGTAGCCGGCGCGCGCGAGCACCTTCTGGAGCCGCTCGCCCTCCTGCTCGGCGCCCGGGAACGTCTTGGGGAGCTTCACTTCCTTCTTGCCGGCGTACCGCTCCCTGTTGCGCTCCTCCTGGCGCGTCTCGTACTCGCGGGAGGTCGCGGGCGCGCTGCGCTTGGCGCCACGGGCTCCGCTGCCCTGCGAGGTGCGCGGGCCGCCCTTGGCGCCACCGCGTGCCGCTTCGCCGCGGCCCCTCCTGGGGCCGCCGTCCGCGGGGTCCACGTCGTAGCGACGCTCCTCGGGGCGCGGATTGCGCAGACGCCCGCTGGCGTTGGTGCCGCTGCTGCCACCACCCTGCGGACGGCCGCTGCCACCACCCTGGGGACGGCCACCGCCACCACTCTGGGGACGGCCGCTGCCGCCGCCCTGGGGCCGAC
Organism: Streptomyces sp. N35; assembly: GCF_016464295.1. Classification (NCBI taxonomy): domain Bacteria; kingdom Bacillati; phylum Actinomycetota; class Actinomycetes; order Kitasatosporales; family Streptomycetaceae; genus Streptomyces; species Streptomyces sp. N35. Next base: position 11,251 of record NZ_JAEIMH010000070.1, read on the forward strand.
CGCCGCCACCCTGAGAACGGCCACCGCCGCTACCGCCCTGGTAGTTCCCGCGGCCACCGCTGGTCCCGCCACTGCTACGGCCACCGCTGTTGCCACCACGGCTCCCGCCGTTGTTTCCGCTGTTCCTGCCGTTGCTTCGCATCAAATTTCCGTCTTGTCGTCTTCCTCGGAATCCGGTGCATCCGGATCGAACGACGGGACCCCTTCCAAGGTGTCGGCCTCGATCGCCTCCGCCTCGGGCAGAAAGGGCGCGAGTTCCGGGAGCTCGTCCAGGCCACGCAGGCCCATCCGCTCCAGGAAGTAGTTCGTCGTCCTGTACAGGATCGCACCTGTTTCGGGTTCCGCGCCCGCCTCCTCGACCAGACCCCGCTGCAGCAGGGTCCGCATCACGCCGTCGCAGTTCACTCCACGGACGGCGGAGACCCGGGAACGGCTGACCGGCTGCCGGTACGCGACCACGGCAAGCGTCTCCAGGGCCGCCTGGGTGAGCCGAGCCTGCTGACCGTCGAGCACGAAGCGCTCCACGGCCGCGGCGTACTCGGGGCGCGTGTAGAAGCGCCAGCCGCCCGCGATCAGGCGCAGCTCGAAGCCGCGCTGCTGCACCGTGTACTCGTCGGCCAGCTCCCGCAGGGCGTCGGCAATCTTGCGCCGCGGCCGGTCGAGGATCTTGGCGAGGTGCTCCTCGGTGGCGGGCTCGTCGACGACCATGAGCACCGCTTCGAGCGCGGGCTTCAGCTCGAGCCCGGCGACATCGAGCAGTCCGGCGGGGGCCTCGTCCGTGGTGCTCACACCTTCTCCTTGCTGTCGGCCTTGTCGTCGGGTACCTCGGGGGGCCGGTCGAACTCGTCCGTGACCAGGGGTTCGTCCCCGTCCGCTCCGGTCCAGCGCACCATCAGCTCACCGAGGGCCTCGTCCTGGTCGAGCGCCACGGCCTTCTCGCGGTAGAGCTCAAGGAGCGACAGGAAGCGGGCCACGACCGTCAGGGTGTCCTCGGTGTCGGCGATCAGCTCGCGGAAGCTCGCCGTCCCCGACTCCCGCAGCCGCGCCACCACGATCCCGGCCTGCTCCTGCACGGAGACCAGCGGGGCGTGGATGTGCTCGACGTACACCTGCGGCTTGGGCTTGGGCTGCATCGCCTTCACGGCGAGCTTGGCGAAGCCCTCGGCCCCGATGCTGATGACGACCTCGGGCAGCAGGTCCGCGTGGTGCGCTTCGAGCCCGACGGTACGAGGATATCGGCGCGCCTCGTCGTCGAGCCGCCCGCTGAAGATCTCGGCGATCTGTTTGTACGCGCGGTACTGGAGCAGCCGCGCGAACAGCAGGTCACGGGCCTCGAGGAGCGCGAGGTCGCCCTCGTCCTCGACCTCGGCGGAGGGCAGCAGCCGCGCGGCCTTGAGGTCGAGCAGGGTCGCGGCGACGACCAGGAACTCGGTCGTCTGATCCAGATCCCAGTCGCTGCCGAGCCGTCGGATGTACGTCATGAACTCATCGGTCACCTTGGACAGCGCGACCTCGGTGACATCGAGCTTGTGCTTGGAGATGAGCTGGAGCAGCAGGTCGAACGGCCCCTCGAAGTTGGCAAGCCGCACCTTGAACTTGCCGTCGTCCACGGGGGGTTCGGCACTGTCGGCCGGAAGCTCGGGGACATCCGCCGAGAGGTCGGCAGCATCGGCGGAGGGGGCAGTGCCATCCGCCGGAACCCCGGCCGCATTGACGGCAGTCGCGGGGCCCGGCTGGTCGGCCGATACCGGGGATGCACCGCCGCTTCCAGCCGACGCCGCACCGCGGACGGACGGCTCGGCAGCACGGTCGGGCACCTCGGCACCGGAGACGGGCGGCTCAGCACCCGACTCTGCCGACTCGACACCGGCCACCCCGGGCTCGATCCCCGAGTCGGACGCCTCGGTGCCGGCGCCGCCGGAGTCGCCGTCGATTCGGCCGCCCACGTCCGGCTCGTCCGGACGGCCGCCCTCAACGCCTTGCTCCCCCGCCCCGGGGCCTGGGGGCGGGCCCCCCGTTTCGGTAAGGGGCGGGGTGGGGGGGACAAAGGCCTCAGCCTCGCCCCCGGCCTCAACCGCACCCGCCGCAGACCCTGCCCCCGGCCCGCGACCGAGCGTGCGGCGCGAGCGGCGGGAGGAAGCGGTCGGATCGTCGGTCATCGTGGTCCAAAGGCGGCGGCAGACGGCAAGGGGCGGCCCGCGAGGGCACCCCGCAGGCTACCGCCCCGGTGAGCGGCGCCCACGAACGCCGTTCCGAAAACTCACCGGCCGCGCAACCGCCGTACAAGAATGCTGGCCTCGCCCCGGGACTCCAGGTCCGCGAGCACGACCGCCACGGCCTCGCGCACGATCCGCCCGCGGTCCACCGCGAGCCCGTGCTCCCCGCGCAGGACGAGCCGCGCGTGCTCGAGGTCCATCAGCTCCTCGGCGGAGACATACACGGTGATCTTCTCGTCGTGCCGCTCGCGCCCGCTCGGCCGCCGTGCCGACCGGGCCCGCTTACGGGCGGCGGAAGAGTCCGACTTGGCCGCGCCCTTGCCCCGCGGCGCGTCCTCGGCTGACTGCTCGTCCGCCGACCGCGTACGGGACGCCGTACCCGACTCCGCGTCTGCGGGCGCGTGTTCGGCCTCGTCCGGGGCCCCGCCGGCGGGCGCGGCCGCCCCGTCGCTCTCGCCGGCCGGCGCGGGCACCCCCGCCCCACCCTTGTTCGTCGGGTTGCGCGGAGTCGACGACTGCAGCGCCATGCCTCCGGTCGTGCGGAACAGTTCGTCGGCCCCCGGCAGACTCACTCGGCGTGACACCGGGCGAGCACCTCCCTGGCGAGCTGACGATAGGCGGCCGCACCAACGGAGTTGGAGGCGTACGTCGTGATCGGCTCACCGGCGACCGTGGTCTCCGGGAAGCGGACCGTGCGCCCGATCACCGTGTGGTAGACGTGATCGTCGAAGGCCTCGACGACGCGCGCGAGCACCTCACGGCTGTGCACCGTGCGCGAGTCGTACATCGTCGCGAGGATGCCGTCCAACTCCAGGTCGGGGTTGAGGCGTTCCTGCACCTTCTCGATGGTCTCGGTGAGCAGCGCGACACCGCGCAGCGCGAAGAACTCGCACTCGAGCGGCACGATCACCTTGTGCGCGGCGGTCAGCGCGTTCACGGTCAGCAGACCGAGCGAGGGCTGACAGTCGATCACGATGTAGTCGTAGTCCTGCATCAGCGGCTTCAAGGCACGCTGCAGCGTGGACTCGCGCGCGACCTCGCTCACCAGCTGCACCTCGGCCGCCGACAAGTCGATATTGCTCGGCAGCAGGTCCATGTTGGGCACCGCGGTCTTCAGGAGCACCTCGTCGGCCGCCATGCCCCGCTCCATGAGCAGGTTGTAGACGGTGAGGTCGAGCTCCATCGGGTTGACGCCCAGACCGACCGAGAGCGCGCCCTGCGGGTCGAAGTCGACGAGCAGCACCCGCCGTCCGTACTCCGCGAGCGCCGCACCCAGGTTGATGGTCGACGTGGTCTTGCCGACGCCGCCCTTCTGGTTGCACATCGCGATGATCTTCGCGGGCCCGTGGTCCGTCAGCGGACCCGGGATCGGGAAGTACGGCAGCGGCCGCCCCGTCGGACCGATGCGCTCCCGGCGCTGGCGGGCGGCGTCCGGGGCCAGCGTGGCCGCGTATTCGGGGTCGGGCTCGTACTCGGCGTCGGGGTCGTAGAAGTGCCCTTCGGGCAGTTCGTCGTAGTCGGCGAAGTGCGTCGGGGTCTCACCACTCCGGTCGCCGGCCATGGCGTTCACTTGATGGCCATCCATGCTCTGGTGGGCGTTCAGCGTCTGCGTGGGGCGCTGCGTGTTCTGTCGCTCCGCGAAGGTTCGTACGGCGACTGAGCCGACAGCGCCGACAGTTTCGAACCCTGAGGGGCCCGACTCCTGCGCAGGCATTCCTGGTTGGCCACCCCCGGGAGTAAATGTCGACTCATTCACAAGTCGTCTTACCTCCTTGGGTGACCAGGAACATTTATCGATAGGTCAGCGTGACACCATGCCGACGGTTGGCGACTCTATGGCGTGTCACCGGTCCGCAGCAACACAATCCGCCGGACCCGGCCCGATGTGTCGGCAAAGGAACAGCTGCCTGTCAAGGGTGGACCGAGGGCGTACGGGGACGCGTCGACTGGTTTCACGGGTGTGCGAAACGGTTAAACAGTTACGTTCGAGGCGAGTTGATCGTCCCTCGCAAAGTGACCGGATACACACCGCAAACGCGGACGGCCGGGCCCTGCGAGCAAAGGCCCCCGGGCTGGGGCAGGGTGTGGGGGGGGGGGG
>NZ_JAEIMH010000070.1:15574-49288 GCF_016464295.1 Streptomyces sp. N35
GACCTTGCGAACAAGGTCCGGCCGTCTGCGTCAGGTTGACGCGGGGCGTTGACCGATCAACCGAGGACTGGGCTCAGTTCAGCCGAGCAGCGTGCTCAGTTCGACGTGCTCCATGCCGTGCGCCTCGGCCACGGGACCGTAAACGACCTGGCCCTCATGGGTGTTGAGGCCGAGCGCGAGCGCGGGGTCGCGGCGCAGCGCCTCCACCCAGCCGCGGTTGGCGAGTTCGACGATGTACGGCAGCGTCGCGTTGGTCAGCGCGTGCGTCGAGGTGTTCGGGACGGCACCCGGCATGTTGGCCACGCAGTAGAAGACCGAGTTGTGGACCTTGAAGGTCGGCTCGGCGTGCGTCGTCGGGTGCGAGTCCTCGAAGCAGCCGCCCTGGTCGATCGCAATGTCGACAAGAACACTTCCGGGCTTCATCCGGGACACCAGCTCGTTGGTGACCAGCTTCGGCGCCTTGGCGCCGGGGATGAGCACGGCACCGATCACGAGGTCGGCGTCGAGGACGGCCTTCTCCAGCTCGAAGGCGTTGGACATGATCGCGCGCACCTTGGTGCCGAAGATCTTGTCGGCCTCGCGCAGCTTGTTGACGTCACGGTCGAGCAGGGTGACGTGGAAGCCGAGCCCGACGGCGATCTGCGTGGCGTTCCAGCCGGAGACACCGCCGCCGATGACGACCGCCTTGCCCGGGTGGGTGCCCGGCACGCCGCCCGGCAGCACACCGCGGCCGCCGGCGGAGGCCATCAGGTGGTACGCGCCGACCTGCGGGGCCAGCCGGCCCGCGACCTCGGACATCGGGGCGAGCAGCGGCAGCGCGCGGTTCGCGGTCTCGACGGTCTCGTAGGCGATGGCCGTGGTGCCGGACTCGAGGAGCGCGTCGGTGCACTCCTTGGAGGCGGCCAGGTGCAGGTAGGTGAAGAGCGTCTGGTCCTTGCGCAGGCGGTGGTACTCCTCCGCGATCGGCTCCTTGACCTTCAGGAGCAGGTCGGCGGTGGCCCAGACCTCGTCGGCGGTCGGCAGGATCGTCGCACCAGCGGCGGTGAACTCCTCGTTCGAGATCGAGGAGCCGACACCGGCGTCGTGCTCGATGAAGACCTGGTGGCCGTGGCGTACGAGCTCATGCACGCCGGCGGGGGTGATCGCCACCCGGAACTCGTTGTTCTTGACCTCGCGGGGGATGCCGACCTTCATCGTCGATCACGGTCCTTGACTCAGGGAAATTCACGGGCATAGACGCACGAACCCGAACGCAGAGAGCGCAACGGGCAGAGGCCGCAGAAGTAGGCGGCGGAGCCAGTCTAATGAAGGATGTCTCGCTGTCTAGCCTTTGAAAGCTTCAATCTGATCTGAATGCACTACGGATTTCGTAGGCCATCGGCTCCAGCCACCCACAACACCGCCCGGTTACCGCGCTCCGTGCAGCTCTTCTCCCAGCATGCGCTCGGCAGCGGCCCTGTGCAGGCCGGCCGCGGCGCTGTCCCCGAGCCGGTCCAGGGTGTCCGCGAGCCGCACCTGAAGGGCGGCCTGAAGCCGTACGTCCTCGGCCTTGCGGGCCCACTCCACCGCCTGCCGGCAGGTGTGCAGCGACTCCTCGGGCCGGCCCGCGTACTCCTGCACCCGGGCCATCTCGCTCAGCGCCCTTGCATACGAAGGCACATCGGCCTCCTTGCGATAGCCGGCCGCGGCCGAGCGCCAGCTGCGCAGCGCCTCGCCGTACTGACCCGCATAGGTGTGCACGGTCCCGAGCCGCCCGTAGAGCCGCGCCACCTCGACGCGCTCGTCGCGCGCGAGCCGCTGGGCGAGGGCGCGTCCGAACCAGTCGGCGGCCCGGTGCCAGTCCCCCAGCTCCTGGTAGGCGCCGCCGATGGATTCCATGGCACGTCCGGTGGCATACGGGTCCGAGGCGCCACGTGCGGTGTCGAGCGCGCTGCGGTAGCGGGCGAGCGCCTCCTGCGTGCGGCCGGTCTGCGCGTCCAGGTCGGCGAGATTGAGCAGTGCGGCCGCCTTCTCGCGCGGCAGCTCGCGCCGCGCGGCCACATCGAGGACCAGTGTGTGGATTCCGTACAGCTCGGGCGCGGCCGCCTGAGTGCCCTGGTGGGCCACCAGCGCGCGGGTCAGCGCGGCCATCAACCGCCGTGCGAGCGTGTCGAGTTCACCGTCGGCGACCGCGAGCCGCGCCGACGCGAGCAGCGCGGGCTGGCGCAGCCGCAGCCACTGCGCGGCGGCGGCGGGGTTCGGAAACCGCAGCGCACGCGGCAGTCCGGCGAGCTTCTTGCGGGCCGGCGACCCGTCGGGCTCGGTGACGGCCCGGCAGGACTGCAGCAGCCGTACGGTCCGCTCCAGCATCCGCGCCCGGGCCAGCTGCAGTTCGGCGGGCCGGTCCTGGACTTCGGTGAGCGCCTTGAGCAGCGGGTGCAGGGCACCCGGCACCTCGTACTGCTCACGCCGGGCACCGACGGGCCGCACCAGACCGAGCGCGGTGAAGTCCTCGAGAGTGGTCCGCGCGGCGGAGACCGAGCAGCCGGCGAGCGCCGAGGCGGTGTGCGGGTCGGCGAGCCCGGCGGGCGCCAGGGAGAGCAGTCGCAGTATCCGGGCGGCCGGGGAGGGCAGCGACTCGTAGACGAAGCGGAAGACGCGCGCGAGCGGGTCCGCGGCGGCCGTCTCGTCGTCGGGCACATGCCGCAGCGCCTTCGAGAGCTCCGCGACGGAGGCCTTGGGCCGGGCGGCGAGCCAGCCGCCGGCGAGTACGAGAGCCGCGGGCTGATGGGCGCAGAGCTCGGCGAGCGACTCGGCGGCCCGCGGGTCGACGGTGATCCGCACCGAACCGGTGTAGCCGCTCAGGAGCTCGAGGGCGGACTTGGTGTCGAGCCCGCCGAGTGTGCAGGGGCGCACATCCGGAATCCCGGTGAGCGGCCCTTCCGCGGTCGCGACGACCAGGCACTCGGGCGAGTCCGGCAGCAGCGGTTCGACCTGTTCGGCGTCGGCCGCACCGTCCAGGACGATCAGCACTCTGCGTACGGAAAGGGCGGTCCGCAGCGACTCGGCGAGCTCGTCCTCGGCCGCGCCGGGCGGAGCCGGGAAGTCGAGCGCGGCCAGCAGGTCACGCGCCGTGCGCTCGGTGGGGACCCGGGTGCCGTCGGGTTCGGTGAGCTTGGCGCGCAGCACGCCGTCCGGATAGCGGCCGGCGAGCTGCCCCGTGAGTTCCTCGGCGAGCGCGGTGCGGCCCGAGCCGGGACGGCCCGCGATCAGCAGGACGCGCGCGCGGGGCGGCTTCTTGCCGGCCGCGAGAGTGTCGAGCCCCGTGCGCTCGATGTCGGCGCGCAGCTCCTTCAACTCCCGCTGCCGGCCGACGAACTCCGCTGGTGCACTGCGGCCGCGCTCGAGGTCGCCCTCCGCCGCCGTGTGGGTGTCCACCGCCTGATCCGTCACGGGTCATGCTCCCGTCCAGCCGCGCCGCCACGGCCGCGGCTGCGGCCGGGGAAGATGACGGGACGCCGAGGTCGTTTCCGGCGTATTCCGTCGACCCGAGCGTAGTTCACGCATCGTGACGAAAGCCGGGGAGCGCGGCGGGTAGATCCCTCGATCGGATCAGCAGATGGTCACACCGCAAGCGACCTCAGGAAGCCGGCGCCTCAGGAGGCGAAGGGGCGGGCCGGCCAGGGGGCCTCGGCGGGCCGCAGGGAGTCCAGGCCGTCGCCGCCCTGTGCGGCGACGAGCGACAGCACGCCCACGACCAGGCAGGTGTTGTGCAGCTCGCCGGCGAGTACGCCGCGTACCAGCTCCTCCAGAGGCACCCGCTTGATCTCCATGTCCGCCTCTTCCTCGGACACTTCGAAGCGCCGGCCCTCGGCCTCGGAGAGATCGCGTGCGAGGAACACGCGTACGGCTTCGTCGCTGCCGCCGGGCGTCGTGTACACGTCGGTGAGCACCCGCCAGTCCTCGGCCTTGACGTGCGCCTCCTCGTACAGCTCGCGCTGTGCGGCGTGCAGCGGGTTCTCGCCGGGGACGTCGAGGAGTCCGGCCGGGATCTCCCAGAGCTTGTGGCGCACGGGGTGGCGGTACTGGCGGATCACCAGGACGCGCCCCAGGTCGTCGAGGGCGAGCACGGCCACGGAGCCGGGGTGCACCTGGTAGTCACGGCGTGCGACCGTCCCGTCGGGCATGACCACGTCGTCGGTGCGGACGCTGGTCTTGTTGCCGGTGAAGGGCGTCGTGGTGGCCGTGATCTGCCATTCCTCGGCGGTGTCCTTGATCGACATGTCGTACGTCCTCCCACGAGCCCACATGCAGAAACCGGGGTACGCGCCCCGAAAGGCCCGTACCCCGGCAACCGTATCGCCTGGAGATTTACCTACCGGTCTTGCGCTCCACAGCGGCCTTCACCAGGCCCGCGAACAGCGGGTGCGGACGCGTCGGACGCGAGCGCAGCTCGGGGTGCGCCTGGGTCGCGACCAGGTAGGGGTGGATCTCGCGCGGGTACTCGACGTACTCGACGAGCTTGTTGTCCGGGGAGGTGCCGGAGAACTGGATGCCGGCCTTCTTCTCGAGGTCCGCGCGGTAGGCGTTGTTGACCTCGTAGCGGTGGCGGTGGCGCTCCTCGACGTACTCCTTGCCGTCGTACACCTCGCGCACGATCGAGCCCTCGGCGAGCTTCGCCGGGTACATGCCCAGGCGCATGGTGCCGCCCATGTCGCCCTCGCCGGCGACGATGTCGAGCTGCTCGGCCATCGTGGAGATGACCGGGTGGGCGGTGGAGGAGTCGAACTCGGTGGAGTTGGCGTCCGGGATGTCGGCCAGGTTGCGCGCGGCCTCGATCACGATGCACTGCAGGCCGAGGCAGAGGCCGAGCAGCGGGATCTTGTTCTCACGGGCGTACGTGATGGCGCCGACCTTGCCGTTCACACCACGGTCGCCGAAGCCGCCCGGGATGCAGATCGCGTCGACGTCGCCGAGCTGCTTGGCCGCGCCCGCCGGGGTCTTGCAGTCGTCCGATGTGACCCACTTGATCTTCACGCGGGCCTTGTTGGCGAAGCCGCCCGCGCGCAGCGCCTCGGTGACCGAGAGGTAGGCGTCGGGCAGGTCGATGTACTTGCCGACCAGGGCGATGGTGATCTCGTGGTTCGGGTTGTGCACCCGGTCCAGGAGGTCGTCCCACTGGGTCCAGTTCACATCGCGGAACGGCAGGTCCAGCTTGCGGACGACGTACGCGTCCAGGCCCTCGGTGTGCAGCACCTTCGGGATGTCGTAGATCGACTTGGCGTCGATGGCGGCGACCACCGCGGCCTCGTCGACGTCGCACATCAGCGAGATCTTGCGCTTGATCGACATCGGGACGTCACGGTCGGCGCGCAGGACGATCGCGTCCGGCTGGATACCGATGTTGCGCAGCGCGGCGACGCTGTGCTGGGTCGGCTTGGTCTTCAGCTCGCCGGAGGGGCCGATGTAGGGCAGCAGCGAGATGTGCACGACGAAGACGTTGTCGCGGCCGACCTCGTGGCGGACCTGACGGACGGTCTCCAGGAACGGCAGCGACTCGATGTCGCCGACCGTGCCGCCGACCTCCGTGATGACCACGTCGACATCGTCGGTGGCCATGCGGCGGATGCGGTGCTTGATCTCGTTGGTGATGTGCGGGATGACCTGCACGGTGTCACCGAGGTACTCGCCGCGGCGCTCCTTGGCGATGACCGTCGAGTAGACCTGGCCGGTGGTGACGTTGGCCGAGCCGTCGAGGTCGACGTCGAGGAAGCGCTCGTAGTGGCCGATGTCCAGGTCGGTCTCGGCGCCGTCGTTGGTGACGAACACCTCGCCGTGCTGGAACGGGTTCATCGTGCCGGGGTCGACGTTGAGGTAAGGGTCGAGCTTCTGCATCGTGACCCGAAGGCCGCGGGCCTTCAGCAGCGCACCCAGGCTCGAGGCCGTCAGGCCCTTGCCGAGGGAGGAGGCGACACCCCCGGTGACGAAGATGTGCTTGGTCGTCGTGGCTTTGGGCGGCATGGCCAAGAGGGGGCTCCCGTGGTCGCGAGGTGGTGTGCGTGCCGGCTTTCCCTGGTCTCTCCTGATGGAAGGAGGGGAGGCGCCGTCGCTGCGGTCGGGGGTTTTTTGCCCACCGGTCCACGGGCTACCAGGGTATCAGCGACGCGGGGGGCCTGCTTCCGGCCACCCGTGAGCCACACCGGATAGGCACATTCCGTGGCCGTGGGTTGACGCCGCGTACCCGGCAATGCGGACGTCACAAAGTCATCACTCGTTCAGCCGAACCGCTTTGCCCGCGGCCCCGTCCAGATCATTAGGGTGCGCGTATCCTGCTCGGAATACGCTGCGAGCCGGCCGGCACAAGGCACCACCCCGCCGCCCCGGACCCAAGTGCTCGTCAACGACCCTTGACTGCAACGCAAGCGCCCCGAGGGGGCGGAAGTGGCCGTTCGACTGGAGATTGCACGTGGCCGGGCGCATCGAGGATTACGCACTCATCGGGGACATGCAGACCGCGGCGCTGGTCTGCCGAGACGGCTCGCTTGACTGGCTGTGTCTGCCCCGTTTCGACTCGCACGCGGTCTTCGCGGGCCTGCTCGGGACCGAGGACCACGGCTTTTGGCGCCTGGGTCCCGCACACGGCTCCGACGACAAACCCCCGCCGGCTGACCGGCGTTGCTACCGTGGCGACTCGCTCATCCTGGAGTCCGAGTGGGACACCCCACGCGGCACGGTCAGGGTGACCGACTTCATGCCGCCGCGTGACGGCGCACCCCAGCTCATCCGGATCGTCGAGGGCGTCAGCGGCCGGGTGCCGATGCGCTCCGCGCTGCGGATGCGTTTCTCGTACGGGCGGATCACGCCCTGGGTGCACAAGGTGGACGGGCGGACGGTGGCGGTCGCCGGGCCCGACTCCGTATGGCTGGACACTCCGGCGGAGACGTACGGGAAGAACCTGACGACGTACTCGGATTTCACCGTCGGACCCGGTGACCGGATCGCGTTCACGATCAGCTGGGAGCCCTCGCACAAGGAGCCCCCGCCGCTGTCGGAGCCCGAGGCCGCGCTCGAGGCGACCAGCGAGTTCTGGCGTGACTGGGTCGAGCACTGTACGTATCACGGGCCTTATCGCGAGGCCGTGATCCGTTCGCTGATCACGCTCAAGGCGCTCACGTACGCGCCGACCGGCGGGATCGTGGCGGCGCCGACCACGTCGCTGCCCGAGGACATCGGCGGCGGCCGTAACTGGGACTACCGCTTCACCTGGCTGCGCGACGCCGCCATCACTCTCTCCTCGCTGCTTCGCACCGGCTATCGCGAGGAGGCCCGCGCCTGGCGCGAGTGGCTGCTGCGCGCGGTGGCGGGCGATCCGGAGAATCTGCAGATCATGTACGGGATCGCGGGTGAACGGGAGCTCGGCGAGAGCGAGTTGGACTGGCTGCCGGGTTACGAGAACTCCCAGCCGGTACGGGTCGGCAACGGCGCCGCGCATCAGCTGCAGCTCGATGTGTACGGCGAGGTCACCGAGGCGCTGCACCTGGCGCACATGACGGGGCTCGCCCGTAACGACTACGCCTCGCTGCTCCAGCTCAAGCTGATCCGCTATCTGGAGACGCACTGGGACCAGCCCGACGAGGGCATCTGGGAAGTGCGCGGGCCGCGGCGGCACTTCGTGCACTCCAAGGTGATGGCCTGGGTGGCCGTCGACCGGACGATCAAGCTGATCGAGTCCGGGGACGCGGACGGTCCGCTGGAGAAGTGGCGCGAGCTGCGCGACGACATCCACCGGGACGTCTGCGAGAAGGGCTACGACCCGGAGCGGAACACGTTCACGCAGTCGTACGGCTCGAAGGAGCTGGACGCTTCCCTGCTGCTCATCCCGCAGGTGGGCTTTCTGCCGCCGGACGACAAGCGCGTGGTCGGCACCATCGAGGCGATCCAGCGCGAACTGTCCACCGAGGACGGCTTCGTGCTTCGCTACCCGACCTCCGGGGACGACGCGGGCGTGGACGGTCTCGAGGGCGACGAAGGCGCGTTCCTCGCCTGCTCGTTCTGGCTCGCCGACGATCTCGCGATGATCGGCCGGGTCGACGAGGCGCGTGAACTCTTCGAGAAGCTGCTCTCGCTCCGCAACGACCTGGGGCTGCTCGCCGAGGAGTGGGATCCGCGGCTGCAGCGCCAAGTGGGCAACTTCCCGCAGGCGTTCAGCCATGTGCCCCTGATCGACACGGCTCTGCGGCTCACGGCCTCGGGGGCGTACGGGGGTTAGTCCCCTTCTCCGGAGTGCCGGGAACCTTTCGGGCGAGGCGTCCCTCCTGGCCTGCCGACGCGGAATCGACAGCGATCCGCGCGCAGGTGAGAGGGACGCATCGTGGTTTCTACGACGGGATCCACTCCGGAGCACGGCACGGCGGTTTCCGGCCGCCCGCTGCCGTACGACGAGGGCGCCACGCACCACTGGGTGACAGTGCGGGGCGCCCGGCTGCATATCGCGGAGTACGGGAGCGGTTCACCGCTTCTGCTGCTGCACGGTTTTCCGCAGCACTGGTACGGCTGGCGCAAGGTGGCGGCGCTGCTGGCCGGCGAGCACCGGCTGATCGTGCCGGATCTGCGGGGCTTCGGGTGGTCGCAGCAGCCGGAGCGCGGATATGACGCGGACGGCCTGGCCGGGGACATGATCGCGCTGCTCGACGCCCTCGGTCTGGAGCGGGTGGGGCTTGTGGGGCACAGCTGGGGTGCGCATGTCGGTTTCCGGCTGTGCCTGCGGGCGCCGGAGCGGTTCACCGGTTACCTCGCGCTCAACATGACGCATCCGTGGCCCCGGCACCGGGCCGTGGTGCCGAATCTGTGGCGGATGTGGTTCACCGCGTTCATCGAGTACCCGGTGCTCGGGCGTCTCGTGCTGCGGCACTGGCCCGGCTTCACCCGCTTTCTGCTGCGCCGGCAGGTGGGCGATGCGTCGGTCTGGGAGGCGGACGAGCTGCGGGAGTTCGCGGCCGCGGCGAGTGTGAGTGCCCATGCCGGGCAGGCGATGTTCTGGCAGTACGTGCTGCGGGACGTGCCCCGGCTGATGAAGGGCTCCTGGCGGCACCACCGTCTGACCGTGCCCACCGTGCTGCTCGGCGGCGCGCGGGATCCGGTGATCGCGCCGTCGCTGCTGGCCGGCGGGGAGAGCAGGTCGGACGATCTGACGGTGCGCGTCGTGCCCGGGGCGGGGCATCACCTGCCGCAGGAACGCCCGGATGAGGTCGCCGAAGCGGCCAGGAAGCTTTTCGCCAGGGGGTAGTTCAGGGGTAGTTCACTTTTCGCCGGAGGTAATTCAAAGGCGCAGCCGGGCCCGCTGCCCCACGGTGCGCAGGAAGGCCCGCCCGCGCCGCCGTCCGAGCAGGGGTGCGTACACCCGTTGTACGGGGCGGAGGGCGGACGGGCGCGTGGCGCCGAGCACGGCGAAGCGGGTGCCGTCGCCCTCGCGTACGGCGGCCATACCGCCCACGATCAGGCCGGACTGCATCAGGCACCAGCCCGGCGAGAGCCGTACCTCGAAGGCGTCCCGGGTGCCGAGCGGGCCCACCGCGACCGCTTCCTTGCGCTCGCTGTCCCCCGGCGGCACCCGGAACTCCCGCAGCAGCGGCACGAGATGCGGCCGCTCGGCCGAGAGGTCCGGGGCGGCCGCCCCCACCCGCCCCTACGTGCTCGTACGGCAGGGCGATGCGCTCCTCGGCGTACAGGGCGGCGCCGAGCCCCGCGGCCATGACGCGCAGCCGCGCCACCGGATCAGTGCTCATGCCGCTCCCCTTGCCGCGTAGGCTCCGACCAGGACCTGCGGAACAGTGAACGCGCCCGGTGCAACCGGGACTTGACCGTGCCGGGGGCCAGGCCCAGGAGCCTGGCGGCGCTTCGCTCGTCGAGGCCTTCGAGTTCCCGCAGCACCAGCACGGCGCGGTAGTGCACCGGCAGGCGGGACAGGACGTCGCGGACGTCGGCCGACAGTTCCGTGTCGACATCGGCCGACAGGCCCCCCAGGCGGGCCAGTTCGTCGGGCTCCGCGGGCCGTTCGACCGCGGTCCTGCGGGCGACCCGGACGGCTTCTCTGATGGTGACCATGCGGACCCAGCCGTAGAAGGCCTGAGGGTCGCGCAGGCCCCGCAGGCCTTTGAAGACGGCCGTCAGCGCTTCCTGTACGGCGTCCGCGGTGTCGGCCGGGGCGATCGGGCGGCACAGACGGGTCACATACGGCGTGACCCGGGTCAGCAGATCGTCCATCGCGAGGGCGTCGCCCCGCTGTGCCGCACGGACCAGGGGAAGCGCCGTGTCCCACGGCGTGGGCTGCGCGTCCGCCGCGTCGCGTGCGTCAGCCACCCGGACCCCCTGTTTCCGTCCGGCACAACGTAGTTGGCCGGGGGCCCGGGCGGCAACGTGGTCCAGAGGGCTACAGCGTTGCGATCACCTCCCTGGCGGCGCGCTCGCCCTCGGTCGCGCCGCCCTCCATGAAGCCCTGGAAGTCGTACGCGCAGTGCTCCCCCGCGATGTGGACGTTGCCCTGCGGGGTGCCCTCGTAGTTCGCGTACCGGCTGACGTAGCCGACCGGCCAGCCCGAATAGGCGCCCTGGGCAAGGGGGTTGCGGTGCCAGGCGGAGAGCTGGGCCCTGCCGGTCCAGGCCGCCTTCGTGCCCGGGAAGATCCGGTCGATGCCCGTCAGCCGGGTCTCGGCGAGTCTGCGTACGTACGCGTCCGACTCGGTGGCGAACGGGCTGCCGGGGGCCAGGGAGGCGGCCAGGCCCCCGCTGTTGAACTGGATCATGATGCCGCCGCTGCCCGGCTGCGTCTTGGTGGTGTCCCAGAGCTGCTGGAGCGCGTCCCCGGTGAAGGTGTCCCCCGCGCAGACGCCGGGCCACGGGCCCGTGCCACGCCAGGGGCGGGAGGTGAACTGCATGTTGAGCTTGGTGCAGGTGCCCATCCGGGCGTCCCGCAGCAGATTCCGCATCCGTGGGTCGAACCCGGCCTGGGACAGGTCGAGTTGCTTGAGGATCGGCAGCGGCACACACAGGATCGTGTGGTCCGCCGTCACGGTCCGGGTGCTGCCGCCCTCGTCGAAGGTGAGCGACTGGGTGCCGTCGCCGTTGGCCCGTACGGCCTTGAGGGACCAGCCGTGGCGCAGGGTGTCCGCCGGCAGGTGGTCCGCGATCGCCTGCGGGAGCTGGTCGTTGCCGCCGATCACGTGGTAGCGCTCGTCGGAGGGCCCCCAGACGTTGAAGTTGCCGGGATTGGGCTGGTAGCCCATGAGCAGGACGAGGGCGAGCGAGGACTGCTCGGTCGTGTCCAGGCCGTATTCGATGGAGTACGCCACGTCGAAGAACTGCCCGAGCCTGGAGGCGAAGCCGCCGGGGACACGGGAGTCGATCCACTCGCGCACGCTCATGCGGTCGAGCAAGGTGCCGTGCTCGGTGGTCTGGTTCCACATCACCTCCCCGGCCTTCTGGAGGTCGCTGCGCAGCGCCTGGTAGACGCCCTTGAAGTCCTCGTCGGCCTGGGCGCGCGGGTAGTACGTGCCGTCGAACCAGAGGATCTCCTCGGCGCCGTTCGGCCCGGCAGCGGCGAAGTCCTCGACGCCGAGCCCGAAGCGGCGGCACAGCTCGAGCATCTTCTTGTGACCGGTGTCGATCAGCTCGCCGCCGATCTCCGAGGTCTGGCCGTACGCCCAGTGGTCGCGCTGACTCCAGATGCGGCCGCCCACCCGGCCCGGATCGGCCTCGTACAGCGTGCAGTTCAGACCGGCGTCCTTGAGAGTGAGGGCCGCTGTCAGGCCCGCGATGCCGGCTCCGACGACGGCGATCCGGGAATCGGCGCCAGGCCGGACGGGCTTCGGTACGGCGGCGGTTGCCGGCGTACCGGATACGGCGAGGCCCGCGCCCCCTGCCGCGAGGCCGGCCGCGGCGGCCCGCTTCAGGAGCGTGCGGCGGCTGCCGCCCTGCTGTACGGCGGCTTCGGCGCGCAGGCCGCGCAGCTCGGCGACGGGAAGACCCAGCCGCTCCGCGTCGCGGTGCTCGGCGGCGAGGCGCTTGAGGAGGTGCATCGGGTTGGTGCGTGCCATGAGCGGCTCTCCCTCGCGGTGGGGCGGGCGGGTCAGCTGTGGTCGGCGGTGCTCATCGACGGCGACGGGCCCGGTACGGCACCGTGCGCGTCGTCGCGCTCCTGCGCGTCCTCGAGGACGACGCGGCCGATGATCTCGTAGCGGGCGGGGCGCTTGGCCTTCAGATAGAAGCCGAGGGCCAGGCCGCCGAAGAAGACCAGACCCACGACCCAGGGAATGGCCTTGAAGAAGACCGAGTCGGCGGCGAGGCCCGCGGCCGTCTCCATGTTGATCACCAGGAGGACCACGACCGCGATCATGCCGATTCCGCCGAGCAGGGGTGCGGTGAAGGTCTTGAACCAGTGCCGGTCCTCGGGGTGGTTCTTCCGGAAGTAGCCGATGACCGCGAACGAGCACAGGGTCTGCACGATCAGGATCGCCATGGTGCCGAGGATCGCGAGCAGGGTGTACAGGTGGATGTACGGGTCCTGACCGGTGAGCCAGAAGGCACCCACCAGGACGACCGCGATGGCCGACTGGACGTACGAGGCGATGTGGGGCGAGCCGTGCTTGGCGTGCGTGCGGCCGAGTGCCGGGTGCAGGAAGCCCTCGCGGCCGATCGCGTAGAGGTAGCGCGAGGCGCACTGGTGGAAGGCCATGCCGCAGGCGAACGAGCCGGTGATCAGGAGCCATTGGAAGGTGTCGACGGCCCAGCCGCCGATGAAGGAGTTCGCCGGGGCGAAGAACAGGTCGAGCGGGTTCGCGGAGGAGGAGATCTTCACCGAGCCGGACAGACCGTTGCCCGCGATCGTCATCCACGAGACGTAGATGTAGAAGAGGCCGACGCCGATCACGGAGATCAGGGTGGCGCGCGGGATGACCTTCTTCGGGTTGCGGGACTCCTCGCCGTACATGGCGGTCGATTCGAAGCCGACCCAGGACCAGAAGGCGAAGAAGAGACCGAGCCCTGCCGACGCTCCGGTGAAGGCGTTCTTCGGGTTGACCGGCTCGACCGGGATGCCGTCGGGGCCGCCGCCGTTGAGCAGCACCGCCGTGGCCACGGCGAACAGGACCGCGATCTCGGCGAGCAGCATCACGCCGAGCGCCTTCGCGGTCAGATTGATGTCGAAGTGCGCGAGGATCCCGGTGACCGCGAGCATCGCGGCCGCGTAGAGGATCCAGGGCAGATCCCAGCCGAGCTGGTCGAGCACGGTCGTCTTCGTGAAGTACGCGAAGACGCCGACGATCGAGGCCTCGAAGACCACGTACGCGAGGACGGCGAGCATGCCGGACGCCATGCCCGCGATCCGGCCGAGGCCGTGCGAGATATAGCCGTAGAAGGCGCCGGCGGCGGTGATCCGCTTGGCCATGGCGACATAGCCGACCGAGAACACCGTGAGGACGAGCGTGGCGAAGAGATAGCCGGCGGGTGCGCCGGTGCCGTTGCCGAAGCCGACGGCGATGGGCAGGTTTCCGGTCATCGCGGTGATCGGTGCGGCGGTGGCGACGGCCATGAAGACGACGCCGATGAGGCCGACGGAGTTCGCCTTGAGGCGGTGGACCTCGCGCTGCGGTGCGCCGGTACCTGCGGAGGGAGATGCGCCGGTACCCGCTGAGGAATCTGTCATGACCGCGCAGCTTGGCCCGGAGTGACGCAGGCCACAACAGACATCAAGTCATGCAATCGGCCTGTGGGGGCGACGAGTTGTCGCCTCGGGGGGCGCTGAGGCCGCCGCTGTGACCGGCCGGTGATGTTCCGGAAACGCGGCCGCAGGTAGCGTCCGGAATATGAACATCCAGGGGGTCCCCAACGGCGGCGGGATCACGGTCCAGCGGGCGCTCGAACTGCCCGGGCTGCGCAGCGGGCTGCCCGAGGTCGTCGTCGGCGCGGAGCGGCTGCAGCGCACGGTGCGCTGGGTGCACGCGGGCGAGGTGCCCAATATCGCCTCGCTGCTCAAGGGCGGCGAACTGCTCCTGACCACCGGGCTCGGCCTCGGCACACGCCCGGCCGAACAGCGCGCCTTCGTACGCAAGCTGGCCGAGCGGCAGATCGCGGCCCTGGTGGTGGAACTGGGCCCGCGGTTCGCCCGGTTGCCCGCGGCGATCGTGGAGACCGCGCGCTCGGCGGGACTCCCCCTCGTACAGCTGCATCGCGAGGTGCCGTTCGTGACGGTCACCGAAGAGGTGCACACGGAGATCGTCAACGGGCACTACGCACTGCTCCAGCAGGCCGAGGAGGTGCACCGGCGCTGTACGCAGGCGCTGCTCGGCGGGGGCGGTGTGCCGCAGGTCCTGTCGATCCTGGCGGAGTTCACGGCCAACCCGGTGTTCCTGGAGACGGCCGACGGGCAGCTTCTGTACGCGGCCGGGCCGGGCGCCGCCGGGGTGGATCCGCTGCAGGTCTGGGAGGGGCTCCGGGGGCGGTCGCGGGAGTCGGAGCCGCCGGCGAACGCGGTGCTCGTGGACGTGCCCGGGTCCGGCGGGGCTTCCGGAGGGAGTGCTTCCGGTGCCGTACGGGCCCGTATCGCGCTCCTCGCGGTGAGCGCGCCCCTGCTGCCGGTGCACCGGATCGCGGCCGAGCGGGCGGCCGGGATCCTGGCGGTCGTGCTGATGCAGGCGCGCCAGGAGGAGGAGCTCGCGGCCCGGGGTCGCGGTGACTTCCTGACCGATCTCGCCGAAGGCCGTATCGCGGCCGATGACGCGCCCGGGCAGGCCCGGGTCCTCGGGTTCAAGCCGGGCGAAGGACCGCTGCTTCCGGTGGTGATGCGGCTGCCGGACGACACGGTCACCTTCGCGCCGGGAGGCGGCTGGGCGGTGCTGGCCCGTGCGGTCTCGGAGGAGCTGGCGGCGGTGGGGGTGCCGGTACTGGTGGGCGTGCGTCCGGTGGAGGGCCGGGTTCCGCTGCTGCTCGGGCTGCGTTCGGAGTCCGAGCGCACGGCGGTGGCCGACCGGGTGGCCGCAGCGCTGCGGGCCGGCGTCGAGCGTGCGGGGATGCACGCGGCGGGCCGTGCGCCGGTGGTCGTCGTCGGTGTCGCCGGCGGCTGGGTGGCGGCGTCGGCGGGTCTGCGGCACGCGGCCGAAACGGCGACGGCGGCGCAGGGACTGTCCGACCGGCCCTGGTACGACGCGCGTCGGCTCGACACGGAACTGCTGCTCTGGCGGCTGCGCGAGCATCCGGATCTCGCCGCGTTCGTGGAGCGGGCGATCGGGCCGTTGCAGGAGCACGACGCCCGCTCGAAGGCGCCGCTGCTGCCGACGCTCGAGACGTATCTGACGCATGCGGGGCGCAAGGCGGAGACGGCGCGCGAGCTGCATCTGAACCGGCAGACGCTGTACAACCGGCTGGCCCGGATCGCCGAGTTGCTGGGGACGGATCTGGATGATCCCCAGACAGTTCTCGCGCTCAGTCTGGCGCTGCGGGCGCGGAGGCTGGTGAAGCACGGCCCGTCAGGTGTCTGAGGAGGCTGTCGCGGGCGCTGGTGAAACACAGCCGGCCGGCGTCTGAGGAAGCCATCGCAGGCACAGGGCTGGTGAAGCACGGCCCGCCGGCGTGTAAGGCCTGCGTGGGCGCCCACCGCGGCACCGTGTGAGCGGCTCACCGCCCCAAGGGCTGGGTCAACTCGTCGTACACGCTGAGGATCTGCGCCACCGTCTCGTCCTCCGTCGGCCACCTCGCCGCCTGCGCGAGCCCTTCCGCCCGCAGCCACGCCCGGCGGCCGGGCTGTGCGAGCAGTCCTTCGACCGCGGTGGCCAGCGCCCGTGCGTCGCCGTACGGGACGAGTTCGGCGGCATCGCCCACCAGTTCCGGCACTCCCCCGACGGCCGTCGCGACCAGCGGTACGCCCGCGTGCAGGGCCTCGTGGGCGAGCACGGAACGCGACTCCCAGCGGCTGGGCAGCAGGGCCACATCGGCGGCGGTGAGCAGTTCGGGTACGTCCTCACGGCGGCCGACCAGCCGTACGGGAAGCCCTTCCGTGTCGATCCGCCGCTGCAGCGCGCCGCGTTCGGGCCCTTCGCCCGCCACGACGAGCAGCGGCACCGGATCGAGACGCAGCCAGCTCCGGGAAGCGTCGAGCAGGGTCCCGTACCCCCGGTGCGGCTCCAGGGAGCCCACCGCGAGCAGCAACGGGCGGTCCACAGCGCCCAGTTCGGCCCGCGCCTGGTGCTTGAGCCGGTCCGGATCGTCATGCCCGGGCGCCGCCGGCCGGCGCGGCGCGGGGAACGCGATCGGCGCGAGCCGCGCGTCGCGCGCGCCCCGGCTGCGCGCCCGGTCGACCAGATCGGACGAGGTGCCGAGCACGACGGCCGACGCCTTGGCCACCCGCCGCTCGACCATCCGCAGCAGATGGGCACGCGCGCCTTCCGCGTAGGCCCGCGTATGCCAGGTCACGACCAAGGGCGTATGCCGGGCGGTGCCGGGCTTGCCGGGCTTTGTGCGCGCGAGCGAGGACCGTACGGCCGCGTGCAGCCCATGGGCGTGGACCAGATCGGCCTCGGCGCAGGCGGCCCGCAGCGCGGCCACCGAGACCGGGTCGGCACGCCGCGGCACGGGCACGAACCGCGCGCCCGCCGCGCTGAATCCGTACCGTTCGTCCAGCTCGGCCGGTGCGCACACCGTGACCCGTACACCGCGGGCGACGAGTCCCCCGGTGAGCGACCTGACGTGCACGGAGCTTCCCGCACTGCCGCCACCGAGCACTTGCACGGTACGCAGCGGGGTCCTGCCCTGCGACGGCTGGCTGCTCAGGTGGCTCACTCGCCTTGTGCTCCTGAATCGGCGTGGACGGTCCGGCAGTTGGGCCGGCGGGATGCGGGCCGGACGGGCACGGGCCGCGAAGTGCTCCGCCAAGGATGCCAGTCCGTACGCACGTTCCGGCACCGCCGGACGGCACGACCTGTGGCGCCTGCGGCAAGGAGTGGGTGCGGACCACCCACATGGGCGAGTGCCGCGGCGGACGTCAGCCCTCGACGCGCGCCGCCGCGAGCAGCTCCTCCGCGTGCGCTCGGGCGGTCTCGGAGTCCTCCTGACCGGCGAGCATCCGCGACAACTCCCTGATCCGGTCCTCGCCTTCGAGCACCTTGACACCCGAACGTGTCACCGAGCCGTCGTTGGTCTTCTCGACCAGCAGCTGCCGGTCGGCGAACGCCGCGACCTGGGGAAGGTGCGTGACGACCACGACCTGCGCGGAACGGGCAAGGCGCGCGAGCCGGCGCCCGACCTCGACGGCCGCCTTGCCGCCGACGCCCGCGTCCACCTCGTCGAAGAGATACGTGGGTACGGGGTCGGATCCGGCGAAGACGACCTCGACCGCCAGCATCACGCGCGAGAGCTCACCGCCGGACGCGCCCTTGGCAATGGGCCGCGGCGGTGCGCCCGGGTGCGGGGCGAGCAGCAGCTCGACCTCGTCGACACCGGTCGAGGTGTACGCGACCGTGCGGCCGCCGACCTCGATGCCGGACGGGTCCTCGGTCTGGCCGATGGCGATGGTGACGCGGGCGTGCGGCATCGCGAGCGAGGCGAGTTCGGCGGTGACGGCGGCGGCGAAGCGTTCGGCGGCCTCGGCGCGCGCGTCGGTCAACGCCTGGGCGAGCCCGGCCAGTTCACCGCGCAGCGCGTCGCGCTCGGCGGTCAGCTCACCGATCCGGTCGTCGTCGCTGTCGAGTTCAGTGAGCCGCGCGGCACTGTTCTCGGCCCAGGCGAGCACGGCGTCGACATCCCCGGCGCTGTCGTCCCTGCCGTACTTGCGCGTCAGCTGGGTGAGCGCCGCCCGGCGCTCCTCGACGGCGGCGAGCCGCAGCGGGTCGGCGTCGGGGGCGTCGGCGGAACCGGCCAGCTCCCCGGCCACGTCCGGCCGCAGGGTCCCGATCTCGCCGAGGCGCTCGGCAAGACCGGCGAGTGCGGGGTCATGGGACCGTACGGCGTCGAGCGCGCGCTGGGCGCCGCCGACGAGGAGACCGGCGTCGACACCCTCGGGGTCCTCGGGGTTGCCGGCCAGGGCGCCGTGCGCGGTGGTCGCGGCGGATGCCAGCGCCTCGGCGTGCCCGAGCCGCTCGGCCTCGGCGGCCAGTTCCACGTCCTCGCCGGCCCGCGGCTCGACAGCGGCGATCTCCTCGAGGCCGAAGCGCAGCAGATCGGCTTCCTGGGCTCGCTCGCGCGCCCGCGTGGTGATCTCGTCGAGCTCCTGGCTCACGGCACGGAATCTCTTGTACGACGCCACGTATTTGGCGAGCGGAACAGCGACCGCGTCCCCGGCGTACCGGTCGAGGGCCTGCCGCTGCCGGGCCGGCTTGAGCAGCCCTTGCTGGTCGGTCTGGCCGTGCACGGCGACGAGGTCCTCGGCCAGCTCCCCGAGCAGGCCCACGGGCACGCTGCGGCCGCCGAGATGGGCGCGTGAGCGGCCCTCGGCGGAAACGGTACGGCTGATCAGCAGCGCCCCGTCGTCCAGTTCGGCCCCGGCCTCCTCGGCGCGCACCACGGCCGTGGCATCGGCCGGCACCCTGATGCGGCCCTCCACGACGGCGGACTTGGCACCGATCCGTACGAGGGCGGCGTCGGCGCGACCGCCGAGCAGCAGCCCAAGGCTGGTGACGACCATGGTCTTGCCCGCTCCGGTCTCACCCGTGACCGCGGTGAATCCGGGCGACAGCTCGACCACCGCGTCGTCGATGACTCCGAGCGACCGTATCCGCATCTCCTCCAACACGGACACGACCTTACGAGGTCCGAGCCCCGATGTGCGACGGGCCCCGGCTTGCGGGGGCGAAGCAGCAGTTGGCGGAGGCGGACGGGACGGACGTATCACCCGCGGGAGTGGCGGGCGAAGGGGGCGGCGGCGGCCATTGCGCGTGGTGCGGTGGCGGCCATTGCGCGTGGTTCGCGGGCAAAGGCGCCACCTTTCGCGGGCAAGGACGTCACCTGAGGAAAACCCCCGCATTCCCCTGTGGCCCACCACAGCCGGACTCTGCGGATCGCCCCATTCCCCGTGCCTCTCCCCCGCGCGAACCTGGTGATCATGCGAACAGGACTGGCAGCGGCCGCACTCCGTGCCCATCGACCCGCCTTCGTCGGCACGGCCGTGGCGGCGCTCTTCGCCGCGTGCGTGGTGAGCGCGGCGACGTCGATGCTCGTCGCCACGGGCAGCGACGCCCTGTCCCCGTCCGCCCGGCACGCCCTGACGGCGAACGGTGTGGGCGACATGGCCGTGGTGATGCTGATCGGCTCGATCTATATGTCGATCTTCGTGGTCGCCTCGACCATGGGTACGGCCGTCGCGCAGCAGCACCGCGAGCTGGCGCTCGTCCGGGCGGTGGGCGCCAAGCCGCGGCAGATACGCCGTGCGGTGGCGGCTCAGGCACTGGCCGCCGCCCTGCCGGCCGCTCTCGCGGGCTTCGGGCTCGGCGGGCTGCTCGGGCGCCTGTGGTTCGACACGATGGTGACGCACGGCCTGGTGCCGGACGGGGTGCCGTTCGCCACCAGTTGGATCGCCCTGCCGGTCTGCCTGGCCGTCGCGGTGGTGACCTCCGCTCTGGCCGGGGTCCTGTGTTCGCTCCGCTTCTCTCTGCTCCGCCCCGCGCGCGCCCTCGCGGAGGCCGAGGCGGGCCGCCGCGGTCTCGGAGTGCTGCGCGCACCGCTCGGTCTGCTGGCGCTGGCCGGCGGCGGTGCGCTCTCGGTACTCCTGGCCGGCCAGCCCGCCGAGGAGGCGGGACAGGGGGCGTTCCTCGTCCTGCTGCTGTTCTGCGTGGGGATGGGACTGCTCGGACCGCGCATCATCGGGCCCGCGGCCTGGCTCGTCTCCGCGCTCATCGGCCGGTGCGGTCCTTCGGCCCGCCTCGCGATGCTCAACGTCCGCTCGCAGCCCCGCCGGTTCGCGGCCGCGGTGGTCCCGCTCGTGCTCGTGGTCGGCTTCGGCCTCACCAAGATCGCGATGCATACGACGGCCCGGCACCACACCGGTTCCCCCGGCCGCAGCAGTGAGGTCTGGCTGGACTACATCGGCACCTCGCTGTACGCGGGTTTCGCCGCCATCGCCGCGGCGAACACCCTCGCCATGATCTCGTTCGAGCGCCGCCGCGACCTGGCACTCCTCAGAGTCGTGGGCACCCAGCGCGCGCAGATCGGGGTGATGGCTCTGTGGGAGGGCGTGGTGGTGACGCTGACCGCGCTGGTGCTCGGCGGGCTGACCGCACTGGTCACTCTGGCACCGGTGCTGTCCACGGCGTTCGGCTCGCCCCTGCCGTATCTCCCCTGGACGTTCCTCGCCGGGGTGACGGGCGCCACCCTGCTCCTGACCGCCGGAGCCACCGCGGTCCCGGTACGGGCGGCGCTGCGCCGAAGCGCGATCACCGTGGTGAAGTCGGCCTGAGACGAACCGGTCCGCGCGGCCGGCCGTGGTGAGCGGCCGGCCGCAGGGAACGGACCGTCAGTGCGGTGCTCCCCGCCACCCCGATACCGGCAGCGCGAACTTGGCGACGAGGCGGTCCGTGAACGAGGCGTGGTGGAGCCGGGCGAGGCGTACCGGCACCTCACCCCGGCGTACCTCCACCCGCGCGCCGGCGGGCAGTTCGATGGTCCGGCGGCCGTCGCACCAGAGCACGCCATGCGGCGTGTGCGGCTGCACCTCGACCGCGAGGACCGAATTCGGCGACGTCACCAGCGGCTTGGCGAACAGGGCATGCGCGCTGATCGGCACCATCAGGAGCGCCTCGACCTCGGGCCAGACGACCGGGCCGCCCGCCGAGAACGCGTACGCCGTCGAACCGGTCGGTGTCGCGCAGACGATGCCGTCGCAGCCGAAGCCGCTGACCGGCCGCCCGTCGATCTCCAGGACGACCTCGAGCATCCGCTCCGGGGACACCTTCTGCACGGCGGCCTCGTTCAGCGCCCAGTCCGCGTGCACCACGGTGCCGTTGTTGCGGACGCGGACGTCGAGCGTCATCCGCTCCTCGACCTCGTACGCACGGGTGACCACACGGTCGACGACCTTGTCCAGGTCGTCCCGCTCGGCCTCGGCGAGAAAGCCGACGCGACCGAGGTTCACCCCGAGCATCGGCACCCCGGAGGCGCGCGCGAACTCGGCGCCGCGCAGCAGCGTTCCGTCGCCGCCGAGCACGATGAGCAGCTCACAGCCGTCGAGCGCCTCGGGCGTGGCCTCCGGGATCAGTTCGACCGAGGGCGGCAACGGCAGATCGGCAGCCTCGTGCGCGAGCACCCGTACCCCGAGACCGCTGCGCAGCAGCCCCTGGACGACGAGTTCGGCGCTGCGGATCGCGGCCGGGCGTCCGGTGTGCGCCAGCAGGAAGACCGTACGCTCCGCCGCCGCCTTGTCCGATTGACTCGTCAACTCGGTCCCTCCGCCACCGCTCGCTCCACATCGGCCGGGTCCAGTTCGGGTGCACCGGCCTTGAGCCACAGAAAGTACTCGACGTTTCCGGACGGTCCGGGCAGCGGGCTCGCCGTCACGCCCTGTACGCCGTACCCGAGTTGCCAGGCCTGCCCGGCCACCGTGCGTACCGCCTCGGCGCGCAGCTCGGGGCTGCGGACGACTCCGCCGCTGCCGAGGCGCTCCTTGCCGACCTCGAACTGCGGCTTGACCATCAGGACCAGGTCGGCGCCGGCCGCCGCACAGCGCACGAGGGCGGGCAGCACCAGGCCGAGCGGGATGAAGGAGAGGTCGCCGACGACCAGGTCGACGGGCTCGCCGTCGATGGCCTCGACCGTCAACTCCCTTACGTTCGTACGGTCCTTGACGGTGACGCGCTCGTCGCTCTGCAGCGACCAGGCGAGCTGCCCGTAGCCGACGTCGACCGCGACCACATGGGACGCGCCCGCACGAAGCAGCACATCCGTGAAGCCGCCCGTGGACGCGCCGGCGTCGAGGGCCCGGCGGCCCTTGACCACCAGCCCCTGCGGTACGAACGCCTCGAAGGCGCCCGCGAGTTTGTGCCCGCCGCGCGAGACGTACTCGGGATCGCCGTCGTCGGCGGCGACCACGATCGCGGCCGCGGTCTCCACCTGGGTGGCGGGCTTCGTCGCGACATTGCGGCCGACGGTGACGCGGCCGGCGGCGATCAGCTGGCTGGCGTGCTCGCGCGAGCGGGCCAGTTTGCGGCGGACGAGTTCGGCGTCGAGGCGGCGGCGTGCCACTCCTGCCACGTTCGGTTCAGCTCCTGTGGTCGTACGGTCGTGCCGGGGCGCCGCCGGGCAAGGGCCCCGGGCCCGGTGCGGGCCGCCCCTGGTGGGCGCCCGGTGCGGGCGGGCCCTGCCGGGCGTCGAGCGCGGTCAGCGCCTCGCGCAGCCCCGCGTGCACATCCTCGTACACCTCGATATGTCCGTCGGTGGCGAGGTGGTCCACATCGGCCAGGCGCTCCAGCTGGGCGTCCACCTCACCGTGGCCGGTGGCGGCGCGCGGCACGCCGAGCGGGCCGGGTTCGTCGGGGGTGGGGGCCTGCGCCTGGGGCGCGGACTCCCCGGAAGGGACCTGTTCGTCGTCCGAGGGGACCTCACGCTCGGGCCCCGGCATCGGGTAGCTCATGCCATGACGCTACCGCGAAGGGCTCGGACCTGGACCGCGAAGGGCCCGGAGCCGGACTGCGGATGGCTCGGACCCGGTCTGCGGATGGCTCGGACCCGGTCTGCGGATGGCTCGGAGCCGGTCTGCGGTACCGTCGATCACGATGGCGACGATCGAAGAGTGCCGTGATGCGCTCGTCAAACTCAGCGACAATCTGGCCTCGGCCGACGGCGAGGTCCGCAGTGCGGCCGCACTCGACCGTTCGGTCAGCTGCCACATCAAGGACCTGGACATCACCTTCACCGGCCGCCTCGAGGACGGCCGGATCGAGGTGCGCGACACCCAGCCGGGGCCTCCGCGCGAGAAGGCGCAGATCCGCCTGGCGATGACCGGTGACGACCTGGTCGCGATGGTGAACGGCGAGCTCAACTTCGCGAAGGCCTGGGCCTCGGGCCGGGTCAAGCTGGAGGCGGGCTTCAGGGACCTGCTCCAGTTGCGCAAGATGCTTTAGCGATAAGCGATAAGCGATACGAGACCCGGGCCCCGTCACCGTACGGAGTCCGCCACCTCAGGAACCGTGTCCGCCTTGCGCACCCGCCCCTTGCGCGACGCCGGCACCACCAGCGGCGTACCCGTCTCGGGGTCGTCGATGATCTGGCAGGGCAGCCCGAAGACCTCCTCCACGAGGTCGGCCGTCACGATCTCGGCCGGCGCGCCCTCGGCGATCACCTGGCCCTCGCGCATGGCGATCAGGTGGGTCGCGTAGCGGGCGGCGTGGTTGAGGTCGTGCAGCACGGCCACCAGCGTGCGGCCCTGCTCCTCGTGCAGATCGGCGCAGAGATCCAGGACATCGATCTGGTGCTGGATGTCGAGGAACGTGGTGGGCTCGTCGAGCAGCAGCAGCGGCGTCTGCTGGGCGAGGGCCATGGCGATCCAGACGCGCTGGCGCTGACCGCCGGAGAGTTCGTCGACATAGCGATCGGCCAGCTCGGCGACACCGGTCGAGGCCATCGACTCCTGGACGACCCGCTCGTCCTCGGACGACCACTGCCGAAGCAGCCCCTGGTGCGGGTAGCGGCCGCGGCCCACCAGGTCGGCGACCGTGATGCCGTCGGGTGCGATCGAGGACTGCGGGAGCAGGCCGAGCGTACGGGCGACCTTCTTGGCCGGCATCGAGTGGATGGTCTGCCCGTCGAGCAGCACCCGGCCCTCGGACGGCTTCAGCATCCGCGACAGGGCGCGAAGCAGCGTGGACTTTCCGCAGGCGTTGGGGCCGACGATCACCGTGAAGGAGTGGTCGGGTATCTCGACCGACAGCTGTTCGGCGATGACGCGCTGGTCGTAGCCGAGGGTGACGTTGTCCGCGGACAGGCGGTTCAAGGGAGCACGCTCCTGGTTCGATGAGTTCTTCGCAGCGGTCGTCTGGTGCTTCACGTGGCTCAAATCCGCCCCGCCTTCCGCTCCGAGGCGAGCAGCCAGAGCAGATATCCGCCGCCGAGCACCCCGGTCACCACACCGACCGGCAGCTGGTCGGCGCCGAACACCCGCTGCGCCCCCAGATCCGCGGCGATCAGGAGCGTGGCGCCCATGACCATCGAGGCAAGGAGGTTGGGGCCCGGTGAGCGGGTCAGCCGCCGTGCGAGCTGCGGTGCGGTGAGCGAGACGAAGGCCACGGGGCCCGCCGCCGCGGTGGCCGCCGCGGTCAGGAGCACGGCCGCCGTCATCAGGACGAGCCGCGTGCGTTCCGCCCGTACACCCAGGGCGTACGCCACGTCGTCGCCCATTTCGAGCATGCGCAGCGGACGTGCGTACAGGAGCACGAGCGGCATGAGGATCACGCAGAACCAGAACAGCGGCCCGACCTGCTCCCAGCCGCGCCCGTTCAGCGAGCCGGTGATCCACACGACGGCGCGGGCCGCGTCCACGATCTGGGCCTTGGTGAGCAGATAGCCGTTCATGGCGGTGAGCACGGCCGCGGCACCGATACCGACGAGGACGAGCCGGTAGCCGTGGATGCCGCGCTTCCAGGCGAGCAGATAGATCAGCGCGCCGGTGACCAGGCCGCCGGCCAGCGAGCCGAGCGCTACGGCCTCGGCACTGCCCTGGAACAGCACGATCACGACGAGCGCGCCCACGGTGGAGCCCTGGCCGAAGCCGATGATGTCGGGGCTGCCGAGCGGGTTGCGCGTCACCGACTGGAACAGCGCACCGGACAGACCCAGCGCGGCGCCGACCAGGAGGCCGACGACGACGCGCGGCAGCCGCAGGTCGTTGATGATGAACTCGTGCGCGACGCTGCCGTTGCCCAACAGGGTGTTGAGCACGTCCGGTACGGGGATCTGGAAGTCGCCGGTACCGATCAGCACCACACTGGCCGCGAACGCGACGACGAGCAGCGCCCCGACCGTGAGCAGCGGCCGCAGCTCGAACCGGACGGAGAGGCCGCCCGCGGTCCGTACCGCACGCACAGAGGTTTTCGAGGGGGCCTTCACAGCTGCGCCATCCTCCGGCGTCGTACGAGAAAGATGAAGAGCGGGCCGCCGATGAGCGCCGTCACGATGCCGACCTGCAGTTCGGCCGGGCGCGTGACCACCCGGCCGATGACGTCGGCACCGAGCAGCAGCACCGGCGAGAGGACCGTGGCGTACGGCAGGATCCAGCGCTGGTCGGGGCCGGTGAAGCTGCGCACGATGTGCGGCACCATCAGGCCGACGAAGACGATGGGCCCGCAGGCCGCGGTGGCCGCACCGCACAGGAGGGTCACGGCGAGCATCGCGACCGCGCGCGTGCGGTTGACGTGGGCGCCGAGGGCGCGGGCGGTGTCGTCGCCCATGCCCATCGCGTTGAGCGGGCGGGCGACCACGAGCGCGAGGACGATGCCGACGCCGATGAACGGCAGCACCTGCCCGACCGTGGACATCGAGGCGGAGGCCAGCGAACCGACCGTCCAGAAGCGCATCTTGTCGAGGGCCGCGGTGTCCATGATCTGTACGGCGTTGATGTAGCCGTAGAGCGCGGCGGTCGCGGCCGTACCGGCGAGCGCCAGCCGTACCGGGGTGGCGGCGCGGGCCCCGCCGAGCGCGTACACGAGGACCATGACGGCGGCGGCGCCGGCGAAGGCGAACCAGACGTAGCCGGTCAGCGAGGTGACCCCGAAGAAGCTGATCGCCGAGACGACGGCGGCGGAGGCTCCGGCGTTGATGCCGAGCAGTCCGGGGTCGGCGAGCGGGTTGCGTGTGAGCGCCTGCATCACGGCGCCGGCCAGGCCCAGGGCCGCGCCCGCGAGCAGTCCGAGCAGGGTGCGGGGCAGGCGGAGGTCGCGGATGACGACGTCGTTGTCGGTGCCCGTGTTACCGAACAGGCCGTGCCAGACGTCGCCGACGGGTATCTGCTTGGCGCCTATCGCGATGCTCGCCACGACAACGAGCAGCAGCACACCGACGGAGACCAGCAGACCGGCCGCGCGCATCGCCTGGCGCCGGGCCGGCACCGTATCGGCTGGTGGCGGCTGTGTCTGGGGCTGAGGGGGACTGTCGACCAACACCCGGTTAGGTTAGCCTACCCTCGCACTTCCCTTCGACGAGAGAGCACGAGGAATGTTGCCGTCCCGTCCTTCCCTTTCGCCATCCGGTCGGCGCTCCCGGATATCCCGGCGCGGGCTGCTCGCCACCGGCGGCGCCCTCGGCCTGGGCGCGCTCCTTGCCGCGTGCGGCGAGTCGAACGACGCCAAGTCCCCGGACAAGAAGGCCGGCTGGTCGTTCAAGGACGACCGCGGCAAAACCGTGAAGACCGACGGCACCCCCAAGAACGTGGTCGCCTATGTCGGCGCGGCCTCCGCTCTGTACGACTTCGGCGTCGAGTGCGTGGGTGTGTTCGGCCCCACGAAGCTCGAGAACGGCAAGCCCGATGTCCAGGCGGGCCGGATCGACGTCGACAAGGTCGAGATCATCGGCAACGCCTGGGGCGAGTTCAGCCTCGAGAAGTACGCGGCCCTCGAGCCCGACCTCCTCGTCACCACGATGAACGAGTCGCCGACGCTCTGGTACGTCCCCGAGGAGTCGGCCAAGAAGATCGCCGCCCTCGCCCCCTCCGTCGGCGTCCTCACCGGCAAGACCTCACTGACCGGCGTCATCGACCGCTTCGGCGAGCTCGCCGCCGCGCTCGGCGCGGACCTCGAGGCCAAGAGGGTCACCGACGCAAAGACCCGCTTCGAGGCCGCGGCCGAGTCCGTACGCCAGGCGGCCAGGACCGCGAAGGCCAAGAAGCTCAAGGTCATGGCGGTCTCCGCGACCAAGGACCTGCTCTACGTCGGCACCCCCGACGACTTCACCGATCTGCGCTACTACCGCGAGCTCGGCGTCGACTTCGTGACCCCGGACGGGGTCGGCGAGGCCGGCTTCTTCTCCGAGCTGAGCTGGGAGAACGCCGACAAGTACGACGCCGACGTGATCCTCGTCGACAAGCGCACCGGAAATCTTCAGCCCGAGGACCTGAAGAAGTCCATGCCCACCTGGGCGAAGCTCCCCGCGGTCAAGGCCGGCCAGACCGTGGCTTGGTACAACGAGCCGCAGTTCAGCCACGCCGGTATCGCACCGCTCCTCGAATCCCTTGCCACCGCACTTCAAGACGCCAAGAAGGTCGCCTGATGTCTGCCAAGAACCGCCCCTCGCACCTCAACAAGGGCGGCCTCTCCCGCCGCGGCCTGCTCTCCGCCGGCGCGGCCTTCGGTCTCGGTGCCTTCCTGACCGCGTGCGGCGACGACAAGAAGCCCGCCGCGAGCACCGACAAGGGCAAGGACAAGCCCTGGTCGTTCAAGGACGACCGCGGCAAGACCGCCAAGGTCGGCCACACCCCGAACAAGATCGTCGCCTTTGTCTCCACGGCCGCGGCCCTGCACGACTACGGCATCGAATGCGTCGGCATCTTCGGTCCCAGCAAGCCGGTCGACGGCAAGCCCAACCCGCAGGCCGGCGCCATGGACGTATCCAAGGTGACGAGCCTCGGTGAGGACTGGGGCCAGTTCAACGTCGAGAAGTACGCGGCGCTCGAGCCCGACCTGCTGATCAGCAACATGTTCCCTGCGCCGCTCCTCTGGTTCGTCCCCGAGGAGAGCACCAAGAAGATCGAGGCCCTCGCCCCGACCGTCGGCATCGACGGCGCCCGCCGCACGCTGCTCGACCCGCTCAAGCGCTACACCGACCTCGCCGAGTCGCTCGGCGCCGACCTGGAGGCCAAGGCCGTCAAGGACGCCAAGGCCCGCTTCGACAAGGCCGAGGCACGGCTGCGCGAGGCGGCGAAGCAGAACAAGGGCCTCAAGGTCATGGCGGTCACCGCCGACAAGGACCAGTTCTACGTGGCCGTCCCCGACTCCTACTGCGACCTCAACTACTTCAAGGACCTCGGCGTCGAGATCGTCGAGGGCAAGAAGGTCGACGAGTGGGGCTTCTGGGAGAAGTTCAGCTGGGAGAACACCGAGAAGTACCACGCGGACCTGATCCTCCTCGACAACCGCAGCCAGACGCTCCCGGCCGCCGAACTCGCCAAGAAGCCC
The DNA here is from genome assembly GCF_016464295.1 of Streptomyces sp. N35. Lineage (NCBI taxonomy): Bacteria > Bacillati > Actinomycetota > Actinomycetes > Kitasatosporales > Streptomycetaceae > Streptomyces > Streptomyces sp. N35. Next base: position 43,686 of record NZ_JAEIMH010000070.1, read on the forward strand.
ACCTGGACCCGGCTGCCCGCCATCGAGGCCGACCAGGTCATCCCGTGGTCGATGGAGGAGCGCTACAGCTACGCCGGCTACGCGCCGGTCCTCGAAGCGCTCGCCGAGGCCATCGAGAACGCGAAGAAGCTCAAGGCCTGACGGCCGGCGCCATCGCCAGGAGGAGTCCGCCCGTGTCCGACGCCCCGTACCAGTTCTTCGACACCCATGTCGTACGCAAGGAACATCTGACCCCGTCGATGATCCGTGTCGCTTTCGGCGGCCCGGACGTCGCGCGGATGGCATCGGCCGGGCGGGACCAGCGCATCAAGCTGTTCCTGCCGCACCCGGGCCAGGACGCCCCGATCGTGCCGACGGAACAGGGCGAGAACTGGTACAACGCCTGGCGGGAGCTCGACCCCGCGGTCCGCGGCATCATGCGCACGTACACCACGCGTGCCCTGACCCCGGACGAACTCCTCGTCGACTTCGCCCTGCACGGCACCGAGGCCCCGGCATCGCGCTGGGCCCATCACGCGGAGCCGGGCGACCGCGTCTCGGTCCTCGCCCCCGTCGACGAGGAGAACGGCGCATACGACTTCCGCCCGCCCGAGGACTCCGACTGGCTGCTCCTCACGGGCGACGAGTCGGCCCTGCCCGCCATCGCCGGCATCCTCGAATCGCTGCCGTCCGGTCTTCCCGTACGGGTGTGGCTGGAGGTCCGCGATCCGGCCGACCGCCAGGAGCTGGCCACCGTCGCGGACGCGAAGATCGAGTGGCTCACGTCGAGGGTGGTGGACGCGGTCCGCGCGGCGGATCTGCCCTCCGGCGCCCCGTACGCCTGGATCGCCGGCGAATCGGCCACCGTACGGGCGCTGCGCCGCCATCTCGTCGGTGAGCGGGGCTTCGACAAGCGGCAGGTGAAGTTCACGGGCTACTGGCGCCAGGGAGCCACCGAGGACGATCTCCTGACCTCGGGCGAGGACGCCTGAACCAACGTGAGGGGTGCGCCCGGGCCGGGCGCGCCCCTGAACCAACGTGAGGGGTGCACCCGGGCCGGGCGCACCCCTCACCTCGTCACAGCCCCAGCCGCGCCAGCACCTTCCCCGAGTCCAGCTCGCACACCCCGGCGCCCGCCTGCGTCCACGCGGCAGCACACAGCGCCCGCAGGCCGTCCAACGGCTCGCCCTCACCGTCGAGTTCGAGGCTCTCCCCCGCCCGCGCGGTCCAGCCGCCGCAGCGGAACCCGTCGCCCTCGGCCACGACCTCGGGCTGCCCGGTGAGCATGCCGCGCAGATCGGCGTCGACGTACGTGGGCCGGTGCTCGGGCCGCGCCGCGAGCAGCTGCGCGCCGTCGGTCACTCCGGTCAGGACGAGCAGCGAATCCACCTGCCCGTTGTAGGCACCCTCGATGTCCGTGTCGAGCCGGTCGCCCACCACCAGCGGGTGCTCGGCACCCGTGCGCAGAATCGTCTCGCGGTGCATCGGCGGCAACGGCTTGCCCGCGACCTGCGGTTCGGCGCCCGTGGCGATCCGTACGACCTCCACCGCCGCACCGTTGCCGGGCGCGATGCCCCGTCCGCTCGGGATGGTCAGGTCGGTGTTGGACGCGTACCAGGGCACGCCCCGCGCGATCGCGTAACAGGCCTCCGCGAAACGGCCCCACTGCAGCTCGGGCCCGCCGTACCCCTGCACCACGGCCGCGGGGTCGTCGTCCGCCGACTCCACCGGTACGAGCCCCCGCTCGCGCAGCGCGATCCGCAGCCCTTCACCACCGATGACCAGGACCTTCGCACCGGCCGGCTGCTGCTCGGAGATCAGCCGGGCCACGGCCTGCGCGGAGTTGATCACCTCGGAGGCCTCGGTCGGCACCCCGAGCTCCGTGATGTGCTCGGCCACGACCTGCGGCGGACGCAGCGCGTTGTTGGTGACATACGCGAGCCGCATACCGCCCTCGCGCGCGGTCAGCAGCGAATCGACGGCGTGCGTGATCGCCGCACCACCCGCGTACACCACCCCGTCGAGGTCGAGCAGCGCCGTGTCGTAAGCCGCGCTCAGCGCCCGCTCGCTGCCGGCCGGGCTGGTCCTGACGGTCTCATGCATGGTGGTCATCGCTCCTCGATCGGTGCCTCTGCCCCGATCATCTCGCACTGCCCCGGCACAACTACGATGCCTCAATGAACACCACAGGTCAGAGGGCCGAAGGTCTGCACCTCGCACCGTTTCGGGGCCTGCGCTACGCCCCGGAGCGGGTCGGCAGCCTGGCCGCGGTCACCTCGCCGCCGTACGACGTGGTCGTACGGCCCGACGGCCTGACCCACCTGGAATCGGCGGACCCCCACAACATCGTCCGGCTGATCCTCCCGCAGGCCGAAACGCCCGCGGCCCGCCACCAGCAGGCCGCCGACACCCTGCGGCGCTGGCTCGCCGAGGGCATCCTCGCCCCGGACCCGGAGGCGGCGTTCTACGTCTACGAGCAGCGCAACGGTGATGTGCTCCAGCGCGGTCTCATCGGCGCACTGGAGCTCTCCGAGGCGGCCGAGGGCGTCGTGCTGCCGCACGAGGACGTGATGCCGGATGTCGTCGCCGACCGCGCGGACCTGATGCGCGCCGCGGCCGCCAACTTCGAGCCGCTGCTGCTCACTTACCGCAGCGAAGGCACCCGGGTGGGCGCCACCGCGGTGATCGAGCGGGCGGCCCAACGCCCCCCGCTGCTCTCCACGACCACGGAGGACGGCTTCAGTCACCGCCTGTGGTCGGTCACGGACCCTGCCGAACTTGCCGAGGTCCAGAACGACTTGAGCCACCGGCAGGCCCTGATCGCCGACGGCCACCACCGCTGGGCCACGTATCTGCGCCTGCGCGCCGAACACCCGCGGGGCACGCCCTGGGACCACGGTCTGGTGCTCCTGGTGGACACCGCCCGCTATCCCCTGCGCGTACGGGCCATCCATCGCCTGCTGCACCGGCTGCCGCTCGCCGACGCCCTGTCCGCGGTACAGGGATCCTTCCGTGTACGCCAGGTCGACGGCCCGCTGTCACGTGCGATGGAGGCCCTGGCGTCCGCTTCGGCCGAGTCCAACGCCTTCCTGCTGACCGGCGACGGCACGTACCACCTGATCGACCGCCCCTCCCCCGAGCTCCTGGCCCGCACGGTGCGGGCCGACCGCCCCGATGCCTGGCGACGGCTCGACGCGACGGTCCTGCACGCCACGCTCCTGGACCACGTCTGGAACATCCCTGACGACCCGGCGCACATCGCGTACATCCACGACACGGTGGCCACGGTCGCCAAAGCGGAACGCGACGGCGGTACGGCGGTCCTCATGCACCCCGTCCACGAGGACGTCGTACGGGAGCTGGCGCGCGAGGGCGTGACGATGCCGCGCAAGTCGACGTCGTTCGGCCCGAAGCCGGCCACAGGTCTGGTGCTGCGCAGCCTCGCCCACTGAGCCCGGAGACGACGAAGGGGCGGTGACCGCTTCCGGTCCCCGCCCCTTCGTCACTTGTCCCTGGCGCCTCAGGCCTTGCCGGCCTCGGGCTCCTCGCCCTCGTCCGCGGCCTGCGCCTCGGCCTGCTCGGGTGCCACGAAGAGCGGCTGGTCGAGCGCCGGCTTGGCGGCTACGTCGTCGTCCGCGTCGTCGTCCGCGTCGTCGTCGCCCTCGTACTCCTCGTCATCGGGGTCGTAGTACTCGGTACCGTCGGCCTTCTCGGCTTCCGCGACGTCCTCGGCGTCGGACTCGTCGGACTCGTCGGACTCGTCGATGCGAGCCTCGGCGACGAGCTGCTCGTTCTCGCCGACCTCGTCCTCGTCCTCGTCCTCGTCGAAGGCATCGACGAACTCCACACCGTCCAGCTCGGCGAGCCGGTCGGAGGCGTTGGTGGTGTGCTCCTTGTCGGACTCGACGGTCTTGGCGAACCACTCCCGCGCCTCGTCCTCACGCCCGGCCTCGAGCAGCGCATCGGCGTAGGCGTAACGCAGTCGCGCGGTCCACGGCTGTACGGAGTTGGAGGCGAGCTCGGGGCTCTGCAGCGTCACGATGGCCGCGTCGAGCTGGCCCATGTCGCGCCGTGCACCGGCGGCGACCAGCCGCATCTCGACCTGTCCGGCCTTGTCGAGCCGCTGCACCTCCGGCTCACCGGCCATGTCGAGCGCCTTCTCGGGCCGCCCGAGACCGCGCTCGCAGTCCGCCATGACGGGCCACAGCTCGGCCGAGCCGGTCATCCGGCGCGCGGCACGGAACTCGGCGAGCGCCTCGGAGTACTTCTCGTTCGCGTACGCGGCGAAGCCGGCGGCCTCCCGGACGGCAGCGACACGGGACGCGAGGCGCAGGGCGACACGCGAGTACGCGTAGGCCTGCTCGGGGTCCTCGTCGATGAGCTTGGCGACCATCACCAGGTTCTTGGCGACATCGTCCGCAAGGCCCTTGGGGAGACTCTGCAGCTCCTGCCGTACGTCCGGGTCGACCTCGTAGCCGGTGACGTCCTCAGGGATCGGCAGCCGCCGGATCGGCTCGCGGTCGCGCTCCCGGTCGTCACGTCCCCGGTACCCACCGCGGTCGTCACGCCCGCGGTACCCGCCACGGTCGTCGTCACGACGCGGCCCGTAGCCACCACCCGCAGGCCGGCCACCACGGTCGTCACGTCCGCGGTACCCACCGCGGTCGTCGTCACGGCGGGGCGCGTAGCCACCACCGGAGGGACGGCCGCCGCGGTCGTCACGGCGGTCATCGCGACGGTCGTCACGGCGGAACCCACCGCGGTCATCGCCACGGTCGTCACGACGGGGACCGCGGTCGTCACGGCGCTCGAAGCCACCGCCGGAGGGACGGCCGCCTCGGTCGTCACGGCGCTCGAAGCCGCCACCGGAAGGACGGCCACCACGGTCGTCACGGCGCGGGCCGCCGGAGCGGTCGTCACGTCCGCGGTATCCACCACGGTCGTCGTCACGACGCGGCCCGTAGCCACCACCCGCAGGCCGGCCACCACGGTCATCACGACGGAAACCGCCGCCACCGGAAGGACGGCCACCGCGGTCGTCACGGCGCTCGAAGCCGCCACCGGACGGACGACCACCACGGTCATCGTCACGACGGAAGGAAGGACGGTCATCACGACGCTCGTCACGTCCGCGGTACCCACCGCGATCGTTGTCCCTGCTCGGACCGCCGGAACGGTCATCGCGACGGAAACCGCCTCGGTCACCCCCGCGATCGTCCCTACGGGGACCGCTGGGGCGGTCGTCACGCCGGCCGGAACCACCGCGGTCGTCCCTGCGCGGGCCGCGGTCATCACTGCCGCCGCGGTATCCGCCCCGGTCATCGTCCCGGCGGCGCGGCTCGCGCTCCGGACGATCCTCGGGAGAGTTGCTCGACATCGGTGACTCCTGTCCTAGGTACCGCAAGTCATTCTTGCGCAACCGCCAACCGGCCGCGCTTCGGCAGAAAAAGAAAAGGACCCCTGGTCCCCAGCGTGAACGCTGGGACCAGGGGTCCTCCAATAATTGTTCGGCGGCGTCCTACTCTCCCACAGGGTCCCCCCTGCAGTACCATCGGCGCTGTGAGGCTTAGCTTCCGGGTTCGGAATGTAACCGGGCGTTTCCCTCACGCTATGACCACCGAAAC
>NZ_JAEIMH010000071.1:0-26042 GCF_016464295.1 Streptomyces sp. N35
CGACGGGCGCGTACGCGATGTCCGAACCGACCTTGATGACGCCCTCGTCCTGGATCTCCTTGGGCAGCTTGCCGAAGAGCGGGGCGCTGGACCTGCCGCCCGTGTCCTTGCTTCCGCCCGCGTCGTTGTCGTCGGTCGTCTGGTCGCCGCATGCAGCGAGCAAGGCGGTGAGCGCGAGGAGAGCGGTCGTACGGCGCACTGCGGATATGCACGAGATCACGATGGCTTTGCTCCTGTTGGCAGGGGTGAAAGGGGGGTCGGCTTGCTTGCGGTCGGACTCAGTGCGCCACGACCCTGAGCTGCGAGACCGTCGGGTCGACGGCGCCGCGCACATGTCCGTTGGGCGCTGCGGCAGTGCGCTGGAGGAACGCCACCGTCTCCGCGGTGATCACCTCACCGGGCAGCACGTTCGGTATGCCGGGCGGGTAGGCGGCCAAGGTATCCGCCGAGACCCGGCCGACGGCTTCCTCGGCCGGCACGAGATGCGCGGGGCTGAGGAAGGCCTCGCGCGCCGTCATGCGGGCCGCGCCCGGCTCGGGCAGGTACAAACGGTCATCGGTGAAGCGCTGTTGGCCGTCGAGCGGGGCGGGCAGGCAGTGCAGGCCTTCGATGAAGCGGTCGACGTCCGGGGCGAAGCCGGCTCCGACGACGGCGACGATCGCGGCGTCCGTGGCCACCTCCACCATGATCTGGTGGTCGCGGTACAGCAGGCGCCGGGCCTCGTGGCCGCTGATGCCGCCATGGCGGGTGTCGATCGCGATACGCAGCGGATCCGTCGCGGTGATGTCCGCGAACCGCGGGAAGGTGTCGCTGACGATCCGGTACCGGCCCAGGGCGCGGAGGACTCCTCGTATCTTGTCCGCCGCTTGGATCGACGCGCCGATCCGGTCGCCTCCGTGCACGAGCGTCTGGCGGGCGAGGTCGAGAGAGGCGGTGAGCAGGGCGCTCGCGCTGGTGGACTGCACCAGCCGGAAGGCCCGGTCGACCAACGGTTCCAGACGCTCGGCGAACGGTCCGTCGGCGAGGTGCAGCATCGCCGACTGGGTGAGGCTGCCGGCGAGTTTGTGCGTGCTGGATGTCACCAAGTCGGCGCCGAGCGCCAGGGCACCCTCGGGCAGCGCGGGATGGAAGCCGAAGTGCGCGCCCCACGCCTCGTCGACGATCAGCGGAACACCCGCCGCGTGCGCCACATCGGCGATGGCCCGTACATCGGCGACCGCACCGAAATAGCTGGGCGAGACGATGTACACCGCCGCGGCGTCCGGCACCCGCCCCAGTGCGTCGGCGACATCGGACGCCGTCACACCGTGAGCGATCCCTTGCGCCACGTCGACCGAAGGCTGAACGAACGCGGCGTCCATGCCCGACAGGACCAGGCCGTCGACGACGCTCGAGTGCACGCTGCGCTGCACCACCAAGGTGCGGCCCAGAGCGGGGGTGATCATGGCCGCGATCTGGTTGCCCTGGGACGCTCCGTTGGTCAGGAACCACGTACGCCGGGCTCCCCACGCTCCGGCAGCCAGATCGAGGGATTCCTGCAGCGGCGCATGGGCGCCGAGATCGATTCCCTCAAGAAGCGGAGGAAAGTCCAGCGCGGAGATCCGCGGTCCGAACGCTGCGGTCAGACTCCGGTCGGCAGCGGCGTGGCCGGGGACATTCAGACGCAGCCAGCTCCGCTCGGCATGTGCGAGGAGGGCTTCGGCGTAGGGGGCACAGTCCTGGTCGGTGAAGCGGGACGCAGGGGCGGTTCGAAGGTTCACGACCAGAGAGTGACATCGGCCCTCACATTGAGGAATGCTTCATTCCTCTAACCCCCTCCATACGGCTTCTATAGGCCTGTGGTTACGGTGATCTCATGCTCGAGCTCCGCCATCTCCAGGTCCTGCGCTCCATCGCGAAGGAAGGGTCACTCGCTGCGTCGGCGCGGGCGCTGCACTTCACGCAGCCGACCATCACGCACCATCTGGCCTCCTTGGAGGCGCACTTCGGCGCGCGTCTGGTCCAGCGGGGTCCGCGCGGTGCTGTGCTGACGAAGCTCGGCGAAGCGCTGCTGCCGCATGCCGAGGCGGTGCTGGAGCGGCTGCGGCAGGCGGAGGTCGAAGTCCGGACTCTCGCCGAGCACGGCAGGCACACGCTGCACGTCGGCACCTTCCCCACGGCCGGGGCTCAGCTGCTGGCGCCCGCGGTGAAGCGCCTGCACCGGGAAGGCGTCCATATCTCCCTGACCGAGGGCGAACTGCCGTCGCTTCTTGCCGGGTTGCGTTCGCGGCAGCTCCAGGCCGCACTCGTCTTCTCCCAGCCCGGGGACCGGCTGGACCCGGACGAGGACTTCGAGATCCATCCCCTGCTCGAAGATCCGCTCCTGCTGGTGATGCCGGAGGACCACCCGAGCGCGGCTGACGCCCGGGTGCCGCTCGCCGCGCTGCGGGAGACCGAATGGATCGGCGCGGCCGACCCGCACGACCCCTGCGACCGCCTGCTGTTCTGGGCCTGCGCCCAGCACGGCTACGAACCGGTACATGTGATGCGTACCGACGATTACGCGGTGGTGCAGGGGTTCGTCGCCGCCGGCGTCGGCGCGGCCCTGATTCCGCGCCTCGCCCTCGGCGCGCCGCGGCCGGACGTGGCCGTCCGTCCGCTCGAAGGCCCTTCTCTCGTCCGGGAGATCAGCGTGGTGGTCCTGCGCACCACCACGGCGCGCAGTGCCGGGGAGCTCATCGCGGCGCTGCGTGAGCAAGCTGATCTGATCGGCGCGGGCTGGCGGAGCGGACGGAGCTGACGCAGGGGCGGGCACGCCGACGCCGGGATCGCAGTCGCCAGTGACCTGCGCGGCGACGCGCCTGCCGGCGCGACCGCCGCGTACCCCACGCTCCGCGTCGGGCCGCCCGTACCGTCATCCGCTTGCCTGGCAATTCATCCGGAAGGCCGCCCGACCGATCGCGGGAGTTGCGGCGGAGCGCACCGCGGGGTTGTGGCCGTGGCCTACTCCTCCTCCGCCGCCCCGCAGGAGCGCCGCACCCGCAGTTCGGGCAGCAGCGCGAGGTGGCGGCGTGCTCCTGTGGCCCGCCCCGTGCCGCGCTGTTCCCGTACCCGCTGTTCCAGCAGCCGTACGGCCTCCTGCCCCACCTCGTACTTGGGCGGTGCGACGGTCGTCAGGGGGAGGTCCGACAGTGCGGCGACCTCGTCGTCGTACGCCACGAGTGCGAGGTCCTGCGGGACGCGGAGGCCGGGTGCGACTGAGGCGAGCGCCTGGAGCAGCAGGATCGCGTCGGTGTCGCCGACCACGAGGGCGGCGCTCACCGTGCCTTGGTCCACCGCCTTGGCGAGCTGGGCGGCCGCGTCCTTCATGCCCGCCGCGTCCGCCCCCGACCCCGGCAGGTCGATCATGGCGGCCGGCGGAAAGGTTCGACCGGTCGAGCGCAGCGCCGTCTCGTACCCTGCCCGCACCTGTACGCCGGTGGCGCTCGTGCCGGCCAGCAGGGCGATGCCGGTGTGGCCAAGTCCGGCCAGGTGGCGAACGGCGAGGCCGGCGCCCGCGGCGTGGTCGGTGCAGACGCCGTCGAACTCGGCGGGCTGGGGTCCCGCGGCCGCCCCCCGGTCGAGCAGGGCGGTCGGGCTGCCCCGGTGGAGGCAGGGTGCGTTCTCCTCGGTGCCGTCGTACATCCAGCCCGGTGCGAGGAGCAGTCCATCGGCTCCGGTGTCGAGCAGTCTGCGTGCCTGTACTTCGTCCTGGCCGGGGACGTATCCCGTGATGCCGAGCACCAGACGTGAGCCGGAAGCGTCGACCGCTTCGCGCACACCGCGGATGACCTCACCGAAGTAGTGGGAAGCGTGCGGCACGACCAGACCGACGGTGAGGCCACCCGCGTCCGTGCCGTCAGCAGGCTCTTCGGAGAGCACCCGGATCGCCGGCACTCCGGTGACAGCCGCTCCGGGCAATGAGACGGCGCCGCGGGTGCGGTTGAGCCGGCCCGCGACGGAGAGCGCCTCGACGTCGCGGCGCGCGGTGTCGGTGGAGATCCCCAGATGGTGGGCGAGTTCGGCGTCCCGGAGCGGCCCATATCTGTGGTCGGGCTCCACAATCCGTTCCTGACGTTCACCCGCTGTGTGCCGCACACGTACTCCCCGTTGCCCTCTGTTCCCCGTACCCCGCGTACTGGCCGTCAGGCTACTCCCGCGCCTTCCGGGCCCGGTCGGGCCCGGGATCGGTGCTGCTCAACCCTCCCCCTCCCCTCGGTACAACTCCACCTCGCCGTCCAGCTCCAGGGCGAGCACCGTCGCGTACGGATCGTTGCCCGTGGGTGCGTCGATCAGTACGGCACCGGGCACCCCGCGGCTCGGGAAGCCGCCGACCACCCGGTGGGCCAGCCGCTGACCGGTGCCGAGTACCGAGATCTTGCGCACCGTGTTGCGCAGCCCGCGCAGCCGGACGTAGGACCGGGGTGCGTCGAAGCAGACCAGGAAGAGCGTGCGCCGATCCTGCGAGAGCATCGACGGGCCGTAGTGATGGCCATAGGGCAGTCCTGCCACCGTGGGGTACACCGCTTCGCGGTGGCGGCGAATCCACCGGCCGAGCCCTTCAATGCGCCGCACGTGCTCGGGAACGAGCCGGCCGTCCGGCATCGGGCCGGTGTTGAGCAGCAGGTTGCCACCGCCCGCGATGGTCTCGGCGAAGACGTGGACGAGCTCGCGGACCGTCTTGTACGCGGTGTCCTGGGGCTGGTATCCCCACATGCCGCCGATCGTGTAGCAGAGTTCCCAGGGTCCGCGGGGCGGGACGACGGGCGGTCCCTGCTCGGGGGTGGCATAGTCGCCGTGGCCGAGCATCCGACCGTTGAGCACCGTCCTGTGGTTCAACTCCAGGATTTCCTCCCGGAGTTCCTTCATCCGCCACTGCCGCTCGTCGCGTTCCCAGGCGCCGTCGAACCACAGCAGGTCGGGTGCGTACCGCGTGATCAGTTCGCGGATCTGGCCACGGTGCACGACGTCGCGGTAGTGCTCCCAGCGAGCCGGGTCCTCCTGCCCCTCGGCGGGCATGGAGAAGCGGTTGTCGGCCCAGGGGCGATGCAGCGTGGTGGGGCGCACGGTCGGGTAGTCGGGGTGGCTCCAGTCGCTGTGCGAGTAGTAGAGCCCGACGCGCAGGCCGCGTTCGCGCAGGGCGGTCGCGAAGGGGCCGACCAGGTCGCGTCCCGCCGGGCTGCGCCGGGCCACCGACAGGTCGGTGAGGTCCGTGTCCCACAGGGCCACACCGTCGTGGTGCTTGGTCGTCAGGACGGCATACTTGGCGCCGGAGCGGGCAAACAGGTCGGCCCACGCGTCGGGGCGGTAGTGCTCGGCCGTGAACCCGTCGAGCTGCTTCATGTACTGCTCGCGCGTGCGGTCCCCGCCGTAGAACGACCAGGACTCGGCGACGCCGTCGACCGCGTAGATCCCCCAGTGCAGGAAGATCCCCAGCTTGGCCTCGGAGAACCAGGGCTGCATGGTCATGCGGTGCGCTCCCACTCGTCCTCGTGCACGGCATGGGCGAAGGGCCGGCCGGCCGCATACCGGGCGAGCTCGTCGACGGCCTCGTCCGCCATGCGCTGGACTTCGTTCCCGAACGAACCGGCGAAGTGCGGGGTCAGCAGCACGTTGGGCAGGTCGTACAGCGGGGAGTCGGCGGGCAGCGGCTCGGGTTCGGTGACGTCGATGACGGCGTTGAGCCGTCCGCCCACCAGTTCTTCGGTGAGAGCTTCGTGGTCCACGAGTGACCCACGGGCCGTGTTGATGAGCGTGGCTCCGTCGGGCATGAGGGAGAGCATCCGCCGGTCGATCATGCGTCGGGTGCCGGGCAGCTCCGGAGCGTGCAGGCTCACCACGTCCGAGGTTTCGCAGAGTTCGGCGAGGCCTGCTCGGCGGACCCCGAGCCGCGCCGCCTCGCCGGCACTCAAGTACGGGTCGTACACGAGAAGCTCGATGCTGTACGGCTTGAGCAGCTCGAGCACGCGGCGCCCGATCCGGGAGGCCCCGACGACCCCGACAGTCCGCCGGTAGTTTCCGACCTCGGGGAAGGCGGACCGCCAGTCGTGCAGGCCGCGGACTCTGCGGTATTGCTCGCGCACTTCCAGGACGCGCTTGTTCGAGAACAGGACGGCGGCAGCGGTGTACTCCGCCACCGGCATCGCATTGGCGTCGGCTGCCGAGGACACCTGGAGTCCCCTCCGCCAACAGGCCTCGGTGACGTGCCACTTGATCGAGCCGGCGGCATGCACGACGGCCCGCAGGTGCGGCGCCGATGCGAGGACCTCCTGGTCGAGCGGCGGACAGCCCCAGAAGGTCAGCATGACTTCGGTCCGGGCAAGAGCCGCCCGGGTGGCAGCGTCGGAGAAGTCATGCGCCACGAACTCGGCGTCGCACTCGGCCACTTCGGCGAGCGCCGCGCGCGTCCGCTCGGTGAGCAGCATGGGCGCGAGGTCCGGATCCATGGCGAGGAGCACTCTGGGGCGGCGGCACATGACGGAGGTCACCGGAGTCGGAGCTTCGTCCGAGTCCACGGTCGGTACGGTCATGCGGCGACCTTAGGGATGGACTTTTCGATCGTCAATATCGCTCGATCGTTCAACTGCTCATGAACTCAGGCCAGTTCGACCACGTTCTCATTATGACGATCATTACGATCTCAGGATCGAAGTTTCGATCCCGACTCTTGACGGCGATCGGAACGCTCTCCACTATTCAAGCCATCGCGTCAGCGCCGGACCACCGGAGCGCTAGGGCACGTTCATTCCCCACCACCGCACCCCGTAGGTGAGCTTCGTGTCAGTCATGACCAAGGAATCCCCGCCGGCAGCACCACCCGGCACCCGAACCGCCGGGCGCGGCGGCGACGTTGGCCGCACCCGGCGCGCCGGACTGCGGCAACGCATCCGGCGCGATCGCACCCTCCTGCTCCTCATGGCCCCTGGAGTGCTGTTCTTCCTGGTCTTCCAGTATCTGGCGCTCTTCGGGAACGTGATCGCGTTCAAGGAGTACATGCCGTTCCTGGGCGTCAACGCCAGCCCCTGGGTAGGCCTCGACAACTTCAGGACACTGTTCGGCGAAGAAGCGTTCTGGCACGCCGCGGGGAACACAGTCGTGCTCGCCCTGGCACAGCTCTTCTTCTACTTTCCGGTGCCGCTGGCACTCGCCCTGCTGCTGCACAGCCTGGTCCAGGGCCGGGTGCGCAAGTTCGTGCAGAGCGTCGTCTACCTGCCGCACTTCATCTCGTGGGTGATCATCGTCGCCCTGTTCCAGCAAGTGCTCGGTGCGGACGGGGTGTTGAACGGCACGCTGGGCGGATCCGACGGCCATCTGGTCGACGTCATCGGCAATCCGGACCTGTTCAAGCCGCTGATGGTGCTCGAACTGATCTGGAAGGAGTGCGGCTGGGGCACGATCATCTTCCTGGCCGCGCTGCACCAGGTCGACGAGGGCCTCTACGAGGCGGCCGCGCTCGATGGCGCAGGGCCGTGGCGGCGCTTCTGGCACGTAACGCTTCCGGGTCTGCGCGCGGTGATCTTCCTGCTCCTGATCCTGCGGCTCGGCGACATCCTCTCGGTCGGCTTCGAGCAGATCCTGCTGCAGCGCGACGCGTTCGGACCCGATGTCGCCGAAGTGATCGACACCTACGTCTTCTACCACGGCATCCGCGACCAGAACTGGGGAGTCGCCGCGGCGGCCGCCCTGTTCAAGGGCGTGATCGGCGCGGTCCTCGTCTTCACCGCGAACAAGGTCGCCCACCGCATGGGCGAGCAGGGGGTGTACCGCTGATGGCGACCGCAACCGCCGAACCCACGGCCGGCAAGGACCGCACCGAGCGCCCCGCATGGATGGAGAAGCCGAAGCCCCTCACCCAGGGGGCGAAGGGGCTCTCCCTGATCGTCACGGTTCTCGTGGTGGTGGTCCCCTTCTGGATCGTCATCGCCACCAGCTTCGCCCCCGACCAGCAGGTCATGGCCAACGGCGGCTACGCGCTGTGGCCGGACGAATGGACTTTCCGCGCCTACGACTTGATCTTCTCCGGCGGGCAGATACCCCGGGCCCTCCTGGTGTCAGCCGGCGTGACGTTCTTCGGCACGCTGTTCAGCCTGGTGTCCACCGTGATGCTGGCCTACGCGCTGGCCCGCCCCGGAGTCGTCGGCGGCAAACCGGTCATGCTGATGATCCTGTTCACGTTCCTCTTCCCGGCCGGGATGATCCCCAGCTTCCTCGTCGTGAACGAACTGAATCTGCGCAACACCTACTGGGCGCTGTTCCTGCCCGTCCTCATCAGCGCGTTCAACCTGGTGGTGATGCGCGGCTTCTTCCAGGGCATCCCGGCCGAGCTCTTCGAGTCCGCCAAGATCGACGGCGCCGGTGAACTGCGCATCCTGCTCACCATCGTCGTCCCCCTGTCCAAGGCCGTCATCGCGGTCGTCGGGCTGTTCTACGCGGTCGGCTACTGGAACGACTTCTTCCGAGCGATGCTCTACACCGACCAGGCCACGATGTGGCCCCTGCAGACCTGGATGCGCACCTACGTGGTGCAGAGCCAGAACAGTCTGATCCAGATGAACGGCGGTGTGAACGAGCAGCTCCAGTTCGCCCCGCAGACCGTGAACATGGCCGTCGTGGTGCTCGCCACCGTGCCGATTCTCTGCGTGTACCCCTTCATCCAGCGCTACTTCACCAAGGGCGTGCTCACGGGCGCGGTCAAGAGCTGACCGGGCTTCCCGCGCGCCCGTACGTGAAGTCGAAGTCTCCGCACTGATTCATCCGCCCCTGCCCGGGCCCTCACCAAGGATCGGTCTCCCATGCCCTCGTCCTCCGGGATCTCCCGTAGAAACGTCCTGCAGTCCATAGGCATCGGCGTCGCCGCGGCCGTCACAGGTGTTTCGCTGTCCGCGTGTTCCACCGCTTCCAGCGGTGACTCCCTGTCCAACGACGGCAAGAAGCTGGCGCCGTGGCCGGCGTACATCCCGCAGCCCGCCGCCGCGAAGCCGGACCTCGCCCCGAACGACAAGGGCGTACAGCCCGGTTACCTCACCTACCCGCAGGACCTCAAGCAGTCCGTCGCCGAGAAGCCGGGCAACGGCGAGAAGATCACGGTGTGGACGATCACCTGGGGCGCGCCGCCGAAGCCCAAGGAGAAGCACAAGCTGTGGCAGGCCCTGAACAAGGCGCTCGGGGTGGACCTCGACCTGCTCGTGGTGCCCGCGATGGAGAGCAACCAGAAGTTCGCGAGCCTCGTCGCCGGCGGTGAACTCCCGGACATCATCGCGGTGTCGGCCAACCTGCCCAACCCGACCGAGCTGATCGCGGCCAAGTGCCAGGACCTCACGGAGTTCGTCTCCGGTGACGCCATCAAGGACTATCCGAACCTGGCCGCGATCCCTACGTACGCCTGGAAGGCCTCGCCCCGTATCGCGGGGCGGATCTACCGGATTCCGGTCGAGCGCCCCCGCATCGGCCACTCGCTCAACGCCAACATGGAGCGGCTGAAGGAGGCGGGCATCTGGGTGCCCGAGATCGGCGGTCTCGCGGCCGACGACTTCACCAAGGGCCTGCGGCAGATCACGGGCCGAAAGAAGTGGGGCATGGGCGTGGCCGGGCTCGGCGCCTTCGGCTTCAACTCGATCATGCCGATGTTCGGTGCCGCCAACCAATGGAGCCTCAAGGACGGTGAGTTCATCACCTCCCAGGCCGGCGACGAGTACAAGGCGGGCCTCGAGCAGCTGGTGAAGTGGCAGAAGGCCGGGGTCTTCCGCGCCGACCCGCTGTCCCACGACGCGACGCTCGGCACCGACTTCCAGACCGGCATCACGGCCACCGTGTCCCGCGCCAATGCCGACTACATCAGCAACGCGGTCGCCATCAAGGACGGCTTCACCCTGGAGACCGTACGCCCGCTCAAGCCGTCCAACGGCGCCACGCCCGGGCACTGGTTCTCCAGCGGAGCCGACTACCAGACAGTTCTGAAGAAGGCGTCCAAGGACCGCGTCAAGCTGATGCTGCGCGTACTCGATTTCCTCGCCGCCCCGTTCGGCACCAAGGAGTACGAGCTCATCAACTACGGCGTCGAGGGCACCCACTTCGAGCGCGCCGACGACGGCAGCCCGGTGCAGAACGAGTTCGCCCTCTCCGGCGACAGCAAGGACACCCTCGGCGTCGGCTTCATGTGCTGTCCGCAGCAGGTGATGTTCCTTCCCGCGGCGGTCCCCAACGGCTCGGAGGCGGTGAAGCGGCGCCATGCATTCCAGACGGAGATCGCCGAAGTCGGTATCGCCGATCCGTCGGTGGGTCTGCTCTCGAAGACCATGCTCGCCAAGACCAATGAGCTGATGCTCCTGCGGGAGGACACGCTCAAGGCGATCGTGATGGGCCGCAAGCCGCTCTCCGCCTGGGACGACATGGTCAAGGAGTGGCACGCGAAGGGCGGGCGGAAGGCGGCCGACGAGTTCGCCAAGGCGTACGAGGCCGCCCAGGCCTGAGCACGTATCACTCCGTCCTGCATTCCCCACGCCGCCCAAGGAGGAACAATGCAGCGCCGCATGCTCCGACTCGTCCCCGACCGGTTGCGCGGACACGCCCTGTCCCTGGCCGCCGCCGCGAGCGCCATGCTCCTGGTGACGGCGACTCCCTCGCATGCCTCCGTGATCTGGAACGGTGACGCGTCCAACGGTTCAGGCGCGTTCGGCACCTTCCTGTGCGACTCCCCCAACTACGTGTACACCCCCGACTGGGCCGACGGACGCGGACCGATCTGGGGCTTCGTCAACAAGGCGGGCAACACCCGCTGCGAGGCGCACAACGTCCGGCTGAACGGGTCCGAGTACACCTTCGGGCCGGGCAGAGCCTACTGGTGGGGCTGGGAGACGATGACCAACGAAGCCAGCCCGGCCACCGTCTTCCAATGGAAGTCCAACGGCACCGGTGAGCAGCACCAGCAGAACTACCCGGTGATCATGATGATCCTCGACAACGTGCTGCGTGTCTGGTACGTCGCGCCGGGCGAGCAGTGGATCGGAATCGGCAGCGGCGCACTGCCGGCGGACAGTTGGCACAGGATCCAGCTGGGCATCAACGCCCAGTCGGGAACGACCGGTTCGATCGAGGTGTGGCTCGACGGCACACGCATCGTCCACCACGCCGGCGCCCGCACCTGGGACGACCTGGGCAACAAGCCCCGCTGGGGTGTCTACGACTCCGGCGTGGCCCAGATCGATCAGGTCGTCTGGATCAACGACCTCAAGATGGGCGACACCCGCGGCGACGTCTGACCTCACCGCGCCCCTCCCCCTCATCGCCGGCCGGCGGCATTCCCGAGGCCGTCGGCCGGTCCACATCCCTCTTCCCGCGCTGCCCTCGTGGCCCGCACCCACCGGAGGAACCTCCCGTGCCCAGACCAGTCATGCCGCTCCTCACCCGCGCGGCCGTCGCCGGCGCGGTGCTCGCCACAACCCTCGTCGTGGCGACGCCCACACCGTCGTACGCCGCCTCGCTCGTCACCAACGGCGGCTTCGAGGAGGTCGGCGCGGACGGGCTGCCCACCGGCTGGAAGATCGTGGAGGCCTGGGGCAGCTACAAGGCCGAGGTCGTCGACGGCGCGGGCCCGGACGGCAGCAAGGCCCTCGCCCTGGACGTCGGCAAGGTGACCGACAACGTCACACTCGGCCAGGAAATACCCCACGCGAACCCATCGGCCGCGCAGGCCTACCGGATCACCTTCGACCAGAAGGCCGAGAACATCACCGGGTACGGCGGCTATCTCTCCACCGACTACACCGGCGAGATCCACGCCCGTACGACCGGAACCACCGGCTGGCACAAGGTCAGCCGCGTGATCATCGCCCCCAAGGGCGCCACCGTGCAGAAACTGTGGCCGCGCCTGGGCGCCTCCACCGGCCGGATGCTCCTGGACAACATCACCATGGAGCCGCTCGGCGGCAATGTCGTCGGCGTCAACCCGCTGCCGACCGGCGGGATCAACCTGAGCTGGAACTTCCCCGAGGTCGCGACCGCCCCCGCCTCGTACGAGATCCACCGCTCGTCCGATCCGCGCTTCACGCCGACCAGGAAGACCCGCCTGCGCACGTCGCCGGTCGCGTTCGCCGAGGACGGCACCGCGCGGCCCGGGCAGCGCTACACCTACAGGGTCGTCGCACTGGCCGCCGACGGCAGCCGGCTCGCCACCAGCGCCCCGGAGACGGTGGTCACCGCGCCGGTCTTCGTCAATCCCCAGGGCACCCACGTCCTGACCGCCACCGAGGTCGGCAAGGGCACCCGGGTCGCCTGGCGGCTCGAGGCGGGGACGCGCGGCAAGGTGACACTGTTCGCGGGCCACCGCAAGATGGGGACGTACGACGCGGTGGACGGCGGCACCACCCTCTCCAAGGGGCAGCGCGCCGGCGCCACCACCTTCACGCTCAAGGACCAGCGCGGCAGCCACCTGGCCACTGCGAGCCTGGCGGACCTGCAGCACCCGCGCGCCGGCGTCACCGACGCCAAGCTCACCGCCATCCGCACCGCGATACAGACGCCCGGGTCCAGCAGATCCGCCTTCGACGGCATAGTCAGCCGCGTCTCCAGGGGAGCGCCGGCCTACAACTACGCGGCGGGCGAGGGCGAGTCCCTGTGGGCGCAGAACGCGGCGTTCCTCTATCAGGTCACCGGCGACTCGAAGTACGCCGACATCGCCTACGAAGCGGTGCTGCAGTCCGGGCAGAAGATGCCGCTCACTCATCCCCTGAACACCGGCAACGCCGCCCCCAATCTGGCCTCGGCGTACGACTGGGCGTACGAAGCCTGGACGCCGGAGCAGCGCGCGCGGGCCCGCGAGGTCCTGGCCGGTGCCGCGGCGATGCTGGAGACCACCTGGCACCCGAACATGGACTACCCGGACAAGGCCAGCAACTGGGTGGCCGTGACCCGCGGCGGCGAGCTGGCACTGCGGCTGGCGCTGCGCGGGGACGGCGAGTTCGACCTGCAGGAACGGCGTATCGGAAGGCTCGTGGACGAGCTGGCCCGGCATCTGGACCTGGCCTACTCGGACACCGGCTGGTACCAGGAGGGCTACGACTACCTCTCCTACGAACTCGCGATCGCGGGACCCGGCATCCTCGCCGGCGTCGACGCGGGCATCGACGCGATGAAGGACCCCTGGCAGCGGCTGCCGCTCGGAAACTTCCTGCTGCACACGTTCTCCGCCCAGGCCGACAAGGCCCGGCTGCAGTGGGGGGTCGGCACGCCCGCCGGCGGTCCAGGCATCACCGGGCTGATCTTCCCCAGCATCCCCGAGGAGCAGCGGGAGTCGTTCCTCTGGCAGTACGAGAAGGTCGTCGGCGGCGGTGGGGGGGTGTACGACCTGCTCAACTACCCCTACGGCACGACGCCCCGGGACCCGGACGACGGCCCCGCCGCGGTCCGCAGTGCGCTCCTGGACGACCACAGCGGTGCGTATCAGTTCCGCAGCCGCTACCAGGACGCGGACGACGTCCTGGTGGGCGCCACGAACCGCAACCACCATCACACCGGCTGGAACGGTACGGAGACCTTCGGCCTGTCGTTGCTCGGGCAGGACGTCACCTGGGCGCGCCAGCCGGGCAAGGAGACGGGCAAGACCGAGCTGTACTCCAAGCCGCTCGTGGACGGCAAGGTGGAGCCGGTCGTCGGCGAGGGCACGACGCTCGCCTCCCGCGCGTACCCCGGTCAGGGCGGCGGCTTCGTCTCCCTCGACGGACACCTCAACTACCAACTGGACACGGCCCGTAGAGACCTGGCCGTGGACCTGCGCCCGGTCGGCGGCGCCGACGCGGTGATCGCCGTGCAGGACACGTTCGCGGACTCCGCGGGGCATACGTACAGCTGGCAGCTGGCCCCCGAAGCCGGCACCGGGATCACGTTCGGTGAGAGCGAGTCCGGTGCACGGACGTTCCTGTTCAAGAAGGGCGAGGGCTATCTCAAGGGCTGGGTGCTCGCCCCTGACGGCGCCGAACTGGCCACGGACAAGGGCGCGTTCAAGGTGACCCGGAAGGGGACCGCCGCCGACTTCAAGATCGTGCTCGCGCTCGGCAAGGGCACCCCGCCCGTCGCGACGGCTGCGGGCGACGCGCTCACGATCGGCGGGACTACGTACGACCTGGCGGATCTGCAGAGCCACCGGCCCACGCTGGACTGACCCCCTGACCCGCTGACCCCCTGCCCCCCTGACCCGCTGCCTCCTGACTCCGTGGCGGCCGGCCGAGCGCAAGACCGGCGGCCGCCATGGAACCGGGCCTCGCCCCCGCGGGGCACGGCGAACGCATCGGCCCGCTGTCGGTGGCGGGCCGATGCGTTCAACTCCCCCAGTGCACGGACCAGGTACAGCGCGGACCGACTCCCCCCAACCTCAGGAGCCCACGTGCAAAGACGCACCCCACTCCCCCGTTCCGCACGCACACCAGGACTGATCCGCCGAGCCGGTGTGCGTGCGGCCGCACTCGTCATGGCCCTGCTGCTTGCCGCCGCGGGCCCAGCAGTGGCGGAAGACCTCACGCAGGAGCGCGCAACAACACAGGCCGCGGCTTCCTTCCCCGTCTTCGTCAACGAACGCGGCGCCAACCGGCCCACGCTCGAGCAGTACGGCGCCGTCCGCTCCACCGTCGTGTACGACGTCTTCGCCTACACCTGCGACACCGGTGGCTGCTACTCCAACGGCGGTGCGCTGCCGTCCCAAGCCACCTACGAGGCCAAGGTCAAGGAGTACATGGGCGCGGGACAGTTCGGTGGTTCCGCCACCGCACCGGTCGTCCTCGACTTCGAGGCCATCGAACTCACGCAGGTCCCGACCGGACAGGCCGCGACGCACGCGTACAACCTCTGGCGGCAGCTCCTCACCTGGACCCGCAACGCCGCACCGCAGGCCCCGATCTGCCATTACGGCTACGACTGGGAAACCCGGAACCAGGCCCTCATCAAGCAGCTGCACACGGACGGCCTGCTCAACTGCTTCGCTCCGCGGGCCTACTTCAACGACGGCCAGACGCTGGCCGCCTGGGACAGCCGGCTGGACGCGGCCATCGCTCGTGACCGTGCGATGGCACCGGACCATCCGATCTATCCGTACGTCAACCCGATGGCCTTCCCGTCCGAGACCTTCGTGCCCGGAAACACATGGGCGCATATGTTCGCGCAGGTCAAGGCCAAGACCGACGGCGTCGTGGTGTGGGAGCCGAACATCCGCGACGCCAACGCCTGCCCCTGGTTCTCGCAGAACTCCTACGAGATGGGCGTCATCACGGGCACGAGCAGCAGCGGCCCGTTGAAGGCCACGGCCACCTTGCCGAGCGGCAACTGCATCGTGCACCGCGGCACCACCACCACGGTCCCGGTGACCATCACCAACACCTCGGCCACCACCACCGCGGCGACCCAGATGCAGAGCTTCACCGGCACGGCCGGATTCTCCGGCAGCTGGAAGTACTGGAACGTCCCCTCCTTGGCACCCGGCGCCAGCTGGACCACCGAGCTGCCGATGACCATCGCAGCCACGCAGACCGCCGGAACCGCACTGCTGCACGTGCGGACCGGCCTCAGCGACACCCGGTGGGCGGTGATCGTCAAGTAGAGCCGGTGCCTGCAGCAGCCGGCTGCTGCAGGCACCGCCATCCGTGGGGCCGCCGGGTCCAGTAGGACACCAGATGTCCGCATTCGCACCTACCGTGATCTTCAAAGACGCCCGCAAGGCGCGGGTGCCTTCGAGTGGGAGGTTGCGGTGATGGCGGGTCCTGTTGTTGCGACGACGTCCGGGCGGGTTCAGGGCGAGCGGGTGGGCGGAGTGACCCGCTTTCTGGGGATGCCTTATGCGGCCGCGCCGGTGGGGGATCTGCGGTTCGCGGCTCCGGTGCGCCGGGAGCGGTGGGACGGGGTGCGGGACGCGACCCGTCCGGGCCCGTCGGCCCCGCAGACGCCATATCAGCCGCTGCCCGGACTGGACCTCGTCCAGCTGGCCGGTGAGGGTTGGCTTCGCGGCGAGGATTATCTGATCGCCAACGTGTGGTCGCCCGATCCGGGTGCGTCCGGTCTGCCGGTGATGGTGTTCTTCCACGGCGGCGGGTACGCCACCGGAGTGGGCCTGGCGCCGACCTGCGACGGAACCTCCTTCGCCCGCAACGGGATCGTGCTGGTGTCGGTCAACTACCGGCTCGGGATCGAAGGCTTCCTGCACCTAGAGGGCGGGGCCACGAATGTGGGGCTGCGCGACCAGATCGCCGCTTTGGGCTGGGTCCGTGACAACGCCGCGTCGTTCGGCGGGGACCCGGACAACGTCACGGTGTTCGGGGAGTCGGCCGGGGCCGCGAGCATCGGCTGCCTGATGACTTCCCCGCCGGCCGCGGGTCTGTTCCGGCGGGCGAGCATCAGCAGCGGCCACCCGGAGATGGTCCGTCCACCGGCGCAGGCACAGAAGTTGGCCACCGCAGTGGCTGCTGCACTGGGGGTGCCCGCGACCGCCGAAGCGTTCCGCGGCAAGTCCAGCGAAGACCTGATCGCCGTCCATGGCGTGGGCTACGGCGTCGATCTGCGAGACGAGCACGGCGTCGAGCCGTTCGGCGGAATCCTCCCCTACACGCCGGTCACCGGCGACGACGTTCTGCCCGAGCATCCCCTCCTCGCGTTCAGGAACGGCGCAGGCTCCGACATCGACCTCATCGTGGGCACCAGCCGGGAGGAGTTCAACCTGACGATGGTCCCCGGCGGAGTCATGGACGCCATCGACGACGACCAAGCCCTCGCCACTCTGTCGGCCATCCGACCGAACGCCGCCGAAATCCTGGAGCACTACGGTCTGGGCAAGCCCCACACCACGGCGTCCACCATCCTTGGCCTGGAAGTTCAGTAGTTCTCACCGGTTGAAGTGTGCGGTGCGCACCGCCGCACGAAATTCCGAGCCGTCCGTCACCCCACTCGAGACGGAACAGACGGAACAACGGCGAGTTCGAAGACGGCCGAGGAGATTCCCGGCGACTCGAGCGCGTGCAGACGCAGTCGGTACATCGTCTCGGGCTCGCCGAAGTGGCCTACGGTTTCGACCCGTTCCACAGCGGGCCGCCAGGCCGCCGCGTCGTACGACATGGTCACGCCGGCCGAGGTGCCCGTCCAGGTGGCGGTGCCTTCGGCCAGCTGCGGTTCGAGGCGGCTGATGAACAGCTCCTCCACACGCGTCGCGGTATCGAAGGCGTCCGTCAGCCGGAGCCTGCCGTCCGGTTGCCATACGAAGGAGCGCACCACCTGACGCCCTTCGTACGCCGCTGAAAGGTCCAGGTCCAGTGCGCAACCGCCGTCGTCGGCCCGCACGTTCAGCACCACCGCTCGCGCCGCGCGGCCCGGCTGCTGCGCGAGCCCGGACACGACGGGCACGGAGTGCGCCTGCGCGGAGGGGTGCAGAAACCTCGTGTAACGGTCCGGGCCGAAGTAGCCGTGCGAGTAGCTGCCGGCACCGAGGTCGGCCAGGAGTTCCTCACCGTCGGCGCTGAGAGTGAAGTGGCCGAGGTCGAGGTGGTTGTGCGATTCGTCGTTGTGGCCGCCTTTGGCCGCGAAGGCGATCTGTACGCCGTCGATCGTGCGCCGGTCCACGAGCCAGGCGGCATCCGGCAGCCATGTGGCACCTTCGGGGCTCGTGGCGTTGATGACCTCCTCGTCGGGCCACGTCAGCGTGCGCGACAGATGGGCCCAGCGGTGGCAGTGATCCGCGCCGAAGCGGGGCACCTGGGCGGCGCCCGGGACAGGGGTACCCAGGCGCTCCCGCAACCGGGAGATGAGACCGGTCGGCAGCGGTGTTCCCCGGGAGCTGTCGGCGAAGGTCACGAACTGTCCCGCACCGATGTCGATCGCCGCGGGGAACGCGGCCGCCGCCGTGGCCAGGGGGATGTCCCGGAGCAGATCTAGGCCGGTGCGCGCGCGAAGCGCCTCGGCGAAGTACGTGAAGTAACCGAAGCCGTAGACCCAGTAGTTGACGCCCTCGACGCAGGCGCCGTCGGAGCCCAGTCCGCTCAGATACACCTCGAGGATGCGCAGGCAGCGCTCGACGGCGGCGGTCAGCTCGTCGGGGTCCGTCATCAGGGCAAGTGCTGCCATACCGGCGGCCCCGGCGCACACCGCCGCCCAGTTGTTGGCGACCGACTCCCAGGGCCACGACTCCTCGCTACCGAAGAGCGGCGCCAGTACGCGGCGGCGCACCTCGGTGCGGGCCCGATCCGTGACCGCTGCGGGCAGCCGGTCCCCCACGAGCGTCACGATCTCGGCGAGGCTGTGCGCTGTCTCGGCGGCGAACAGGTCCACGCACTGGACCATGGTCCTGTCCGTGCCCGCGACCAGGTAGGCGTGCGCGGGCACCGCCCACGTGTACTCGTCGCAGACCGACCAGACCATGTCGGCCAAGTCGTCGAGCACGGCTGGATCACCGTCCCGCCAGGCTGCCGCGGCCAGGGCGTTCAGCCGGCCGCGCCGGGCGAAGTACGGCTGCTCGTACGGCATCCGGTCACCGGTCCGCTCATAGCCGTGGAAAAGCGACCACGAGGGAACGGCGGTGTCCGCGCCAAGGGCCGCCTCCGCCCGTATCTCGGCCCAAAGACCGTCGAGATACGGGCCCGTGAGCGGAACGGGCAGGTCCCCGGCGACCGGAACGGCCAGGGCTGCACGCAGCTCGGATGTCGAGTAGCGGATCAAGTGCGTGCATCCCTCATAAAAGACTCCTCAAGAAGTGATCTTCGTCGGGCTGCGACGGTGCCGACGATGATGGGACCTGTACGACTTCGCCGGTGGTGACGGGTTCGACGAAAACTGTCTGCCACAAGCATCGAGCGCCACCGAGGGCGGCTGCCGGGACGGGTGCGCTCACCGCACCTGGAAGCCGGTGAACTCGGTGAGGCCGCGTGTGCCCCGGCCTGCGTTGGCGGCGGTCATGAAGAGCCCGACGTCCTGCCTGCCCGTCGCGCCGGGAACGGTGACCTTGGCCACGGCGCGCCAGGTGCCGCCGCCGTCCGTGGAGAACTCGCCGATGTACGTGGTGCCATCGCGGGTCAGCCGCAATGTCACCGGGGTGCGTACGCCGGTCACCTGGGCCACCTTGTCCAACTGGCCGTTGCCGTCGGCGTCGTAGGAGAGGACGACGCCGTTGGCGGGCGTCACGGCGAGGTTCAGGAAGCCGAGCGAGCCGGGCGCGGTCAGGTCGTTGCTGACGATGATCCCGGAGCGGGCCCAGTTCCCGGTGTTGGCCTGGCTGTCCACGCGGGTGGTGACGACGGAGGTCTCCCCCATCGCTGCGGCTCGGCGGATCGCGCCGAACTGGGCGGTGGCGCCCCACAGATCGCTTCCCGCGCCCTCGATGGCGTACCGGTCGCCGAGCTGTCCGAATACCGCGGCGTTCCTGTCGACGGTCGTGAGGCCTTCGTCGAGGGGTCCGGCGAGGTACAGACTTCCTTGGTGCACGGCCTTGGCCCGCGTGGCTCCGCGCCGCGGCTCGTACGTCGCGGTAACCGTGAACGGGACCGTGGTGAGTGGGTCTGTCAGATCGCTCGCGGGGGCGGTCGCCTTCCAGCGGGCCGTGAAGGCGCCGCCAGGCGGCACGGATGCCGACTCGGCGGGCCCCTGTGTCTCCGTCCGAGTGGGGCTCGTGAGTGCGATATCGAGCTTGCCGGCGGCGGCGAAGCCGTTGCGGTTGGCGAAGGTGGCCGTGATGGCGGCCGAGGTCTCGGGCCCAAGGGTCCTGGGTTCGGCGGTGACGGCCAGCGTCGCCTGGAACGGGGTGGCGGCGAGTGCGTCACGGACGCGTCGGGCGGTGCGGTGCGGATCCCCGCTCGCGCGCAGCGGATACGCCTGACGCCGGCGGGTCCACTCCTCCTCCATCGCGTACCAGTCGATGGCCGCGGGAGCACGACCCTCCACAAGGGCGTCCTCGACCTCGTCCAGGTAGCGCTGCCAGCGGGGCAGGTAGAAGTCCGCGATGAGACCGGACCAGTCGCGGTTGGCGTACTCATGGAGGGAACCGCCGTCGGCCTGCGGGCGGTCGCCCCAGGTGGTGATGAGGACGCGGGCGGTGCGCTCCAGTTCGGCCGCCTCCGCATCGGTGTGCGCCGACCGCTTGGCGGCGTCGAGCCAGGGACCGAGAAGGAAGGCGCGGTGGGTTGCGGTCATCTCGTCCTGGAGCCGCATCAGTCGTATCCAGGTGGCGGCCAGGGAACGGAAGCCGGCGAGGTCCTTGCGCTGGTGGGCATCGTTCAACTGGGGCAGCAGCAGACGGGCGCGGTTGGCGAGGGCCTGCCGGGTGATGTCGACGAGGTCGTACCGATAGGCGTCGGAGCCGCGCAGCCCGCCCTTGACGTCGAGCAGGTGGTCGAGCGCGCGGTCGAGTTCCGTCGTGTCGTAGGGAATCGACAGCGGGGACCACGAGGCGGCCTGGGCGGCGGTGAGGCTCGGCCGGGCGTTGAAGAGGGAGTCCGCCTGGTCGATGTCCTGGGGCAGCGTGTGCTTGTAGACACTCCCCCGCAGACCGGCCCACGCGGTGCGGGCATGCGTGTCGCGGCCGCCGTAACGCAGGTCTGCGTAGGCGGCGAACCAGGCGCTCAGGTCGACTGGCTTGTCCCGCCATGCGAGTTCGCTGAACAGCTCGAAGGCGGCCGGGTCGCGTTGTGCGGCCTCCGGCATGTAGGCGGTTCCGACGAGCTTGCTGCCGGGCTTGTCGCGCCAGGCCCAGAACCGCTCGGCCCAGCGCTCGGTGTTGGCTCCCAGCGAGTTGCGTCCGCCGTAGTTGGGGATGGAACCGAACGTGTACGGAACGCCGCCCCAGCCGTCCTCCCGGTCGGGTGCCGGAGTGAACCGGTCGGAGACGCCGTCCACGATGAGCATCCGGTCCTTGTCGACGGCGTCGAGCAGGTCGCGCCGCGGGTTGGACAGCCAGCCGAGGATCACCCAGGTCGCGTCGGGGCGGGCCTTGTGCAGCGCCTTCTCCACGGCGCGGGCGGCGTCCGGCACGGGGACGTTCCCCGCGGTGCCGCCCTCGTGCAGCAGATCGATCTTGAAGTGTGCCGCCTCACCGAAGAGTTCGCGTTGGTGACGGTAGAAGGAGGCGGCGACGTCCTCGAAGAGCGGGGTGCGCGGGTCGAGCCAGTCGGGGCGGGTGAAACCGCACCACGTCCCCTGCGGCACGGTGACGGCACCCGGGTTGCGCGCGGCGAAGCCTTCGGGGACGGTTCCGAAGTAGCCGGGCAGCACGGGCGCCATACCGAGCTCTCGCAGCCGCGAGGTGATCCGCTGCCCCAATTCGATTCGCTTCCGCAACAGTTCGGGGCTGAGGGGACCGCCGTACCTGCTCATGTTCTGCAGCAGCCACCACGGCTGATGGGAAGGGGCGGGGATCCAGGCGCGCGCCTCGGTGTCGGAGTAGCCGAACTCCTGGAGGAGACGGTGGTAGACCGCCTCCTGCCCGGCGATTACCAGAACCTCGTTGCAGCCGTGCAGCGCCAGGACGTCGATGAGCCGCTCCCAGTGCGCCCAGTCGGCGTACGGGGCCGTGTATCCGTCGTTGGTGTCGTTGAGCGCGAAGCGGTGCGCCAGTGTCGTGGATCCGTCGAGCGGGCGGTCCGGTGCGGGCAGGCGGTGCGGCAGGTGGTCGGTCCGGCTGCCCGCCCAGGAGATATGTGCCTGGCACACGTACTTCAGGTACCAGTGCACGCCCGTCAGCAGTGTGGCCGGGGTGGTCGCGGCGACCTCTATGCGGCCGGACCGGCCGGTGACGCGGAACCGTTCACGGCCATCCGTATCCGCGCGGAGCGGGGTGAGTCGGAACTGATCGGCGTGGTGCGGCAGGAGCCGCTCCAGAGCGGCCCGGGCAGGTCTGATGTCGAATGCCCGCTCGTGCTCCGCGGCTGCCGCGGGCGCGGCCGCGCCCAGCGCGTGCCCGGCACCGAGGGCGGCCGCGGCACCAAGCACCGTTCGTCGGGGCAGGGGCAGGGGCAGTTCCGTCACGAGAGCCTCCCAGAAGATGTCGCCGGAGAGTTCGGGCGAGAAGGACGGCGCAGCTCCTTCACGCCGGTGCGCAGCTGCGAATTCGGCCCGGTGGGGCCGTGGACGGGCCTGGAGCAGGTGCGGTACGCGAAGGCGTACCGCACCCGACGCGTCGTCGAGGGACGGCATCGGTGCCGGAGGAGTGCGGCGAGCTTCTCGGGCGCGCCCCCACCCCCGGTGCGGCGAAGTGTGAACAGAGCGCTTTCTGCTCCGGCTTGAGATGTTCGGCGACCAGAGGCTGACGGTCAACGAGGATCAATCACTCGCACAGAAACGCACAGAGCGCTCTCCTGACGGAAGCCCGATGTGGGCCTAGCGTGTGCGATCAATCAGAGCGTGTGCGATCAATCGCAGGGGAGGTCTTCGTGTTCACCGCACGCCAGGAGGAAATTCTGCGCGCCGTCCGCCGGGACGGTGCCGTACGCGTGACGGAGGTCGCGGCCCAACTGGGCGTCTCGCAGATGTCGGTGCGCCGGGACATCAACGCGCTCGCCGATCTGGGGATCGTCAACCGCGTCCACGGCGGAGCCGTCCTCGCCACTCTCCAACCGAGTACGGGACCGGCCGGCCTCGCACGCGGGCAAGGACGGCCGCTCTGCCTCGGCATGATCGTGCCCGACCCGTCGACGTACTTTCAACAGATGATCCAGGGAGCCCGTGCTGCCACCGAAGCCATCGGCGCGCAGCTGAGGGTGGGATTCTCGAGCTATGACCATGGTCAGGACGACGCCCTGGTCCGACGCATGGTGGACGACCGGCTCGACGGGCTGCTCCTGACCCCGAGCCACTCGCTGGCACAGGCTCGCGAGACCCTGGGCCTGCTTTCCGAGCTCGGGACGCCCGTCGTCATCGTGGAGCGCCGGCAGGAGGCGACCTCGGCGATCGACTCCTTCGACTACGTCAGCTCCCACCACGAGCACGGCGCGCTTCAGGCACTGCGTCATCTCGTCGGCACGGGGCACCGCCGCGTCCTGATGCTGTCGCTTCCGTCACCCACAAGTCACTGGATCCAGCGGGCGTTCGACCTTGCCGCCGAGCAGTGCGACCAGCTCCGGGACATACCGCGGCTGGTGCCCGCCCACCCACAGAACGATCGGGAGGCCGACGCCCAGATCGAGCACGTCCTGGACGTCATCGGCGAGACAGGGGCCACGGCCGTGGTCGCCCACCCCGACAAACAAGCGGTGATGCTGATCCAGCGCGCTCGCGCGCGCGGCTGGACCCTGCCCGATGATCTGGCGGTCGTCGCCTACGACGAAGCCTTGGCCGAGCCGGCCGGCATTCCCCTCACCACCGTTGCCCCGTTGCGCCGGACAGTCGGCCGGCTCGCGGTGGCCAGGCTGGTGCAGCGGATCAACGAAGGCGCCGCGCATATCCCGCAGCACATCCTCGTCCCGCCACAACTGCACATCCGTGAGTCGACCGGCGGCCGGCGCGAGGAGAGTACCGGTCGGGAAGGAGCAGCCGGCAAGCGCGGGCGCGTTCGCCCTTCGCTCGGGCGTGCCGGCTGAGTCCGGCGCTCAAGCGACAGAAACACAAGGGCTCATTTTTCTGTCCATGGACCAGACCAAAAACCGCGTGGAAATCTTCCCTCTCCTGGCAGAGACAGCTATGTACCGACAGGAGAACCGTCCATGCGGATGACTGGTTGGGGTACGGGAGCGCTGTTCGCGATGGTGCTCGTGGCCACGACGGGTGCCCTGCCCGCGGTGGCGGGCACGCAGCCGGACCACAGCGGGCACGGGGCCGGCGCGACGTACTTCATCGACTGCGGCTCGGGCTCCGACAGTGCCTCCGGTAAGTCCCCGGGCTCTGCCTGGGACTCACTGGAGAAGGCGAGTTCCGTCACGTACGCACCCGGCGACCGGATCCTGTTCCGCCGGGGCAGCACCTGCGACGGAGTGTTCACGCCGTCCGGGTCCGGTGTCGAAGGTTCACCGATCAGGGTCGACGCGTACGGGCAGGGCGGGAAGCCGCGTATCCAGGGAGGTGGCGCCCGCGCCGCCGTCCTCCTCGAGAACGTCGAGCAGTGGGAACTGCGCAACCTCGACGTCTCGAACCAGGGCGCGGCGCCGGGGCCGGAGGAGCGCCGCGCCGGAATCCTGTTCCGTCTCACGGACTTCGGTACGGGTGAGCACTACGTCGTCGACGACGTGGACGTGCACGACGTCAACGGATCCGACCACAAGGACCCGGATCCGTCGGGCGGGATCCTTTTCGTCGTCCGCGGCACGGCCACCCCGACCCGCTTCGACGGGATCACGGTGACCGACTCGACCGTCAAGCACGTGGACCGCACCGGAATCTCGACTGCCTCGAGCTGGGGCAAGCGTCCCGAACACCCCAACAGCGGCGCCCCCGGCTGGGCTCCCAACACGAACCTCACGATCCGCAACAACAAGGTGACCGATGTCGGGGGCGACGGCATCGTGCTCCAGCACGGCCATCACGCACTCGTCGAGCACAACTACGTCGACGGATTCAACAGGCGTTCGGCCGGCTACAACGTCGGTATCTGGGCGTGGAACTTCGACGACGCCGTGTACCAGTACAACGAGGTCACCGGCGGCCACGGGACGCTCGACTCGCAGGCCTTCGACTTCGACGGCGGCAACAACCGCAACGTCTACCAGTACAACTACAGCCACGACAACGAAGGCGGCTTCCTCCTCGTCTGCAACGCCACCGGCATGACGTCGGCCGACAACGTCTTCCGCTACAACGTGAGCATCAACGACCGCAACACCTGGAGCCCGCCGTACGGCGTCATCTCCGTGGTCTGCCCGGCCGCCACCACCAACACGCAGGTCTACAACAACACCGTCGTGACCGACCAGGAGGGCACGGCCATGGTGAGCGACAACGGCAAGGGCGGGGTGGCCTTCCGCAACAACATCTTCGTCAGCACGGCAGAGGGCGGTTCCCCGATCATCGACGCCCTCAACACGTACGACCACAACCTCTACGTGGGCGTGGGCACCGTGCCCGCACGCGACGCCCACGCGGTCACAGCCGACCCGGAGTTCCTCGACACCACCCCGGACAGCCCGCGCGACCTGGTCCTGCGCCACGGTTCCGCGGCCCTCGGTGCGGGAACGGCGATCGACAACGCCGGCAAGCACGACTACTTCGGAAACCGCCTGCAGGGCACGACGGACATCGGGGCGTACCAGCGCCCGGGCCCGAGGTAGCAGACCTTGGCCGGGGCGTGAGCAACCCCTTGCGCCCCGGCTCCGATCCAAAGCTCGTTGCCGTACTTCCACTTCGCATGGGGATGGGCCGCGGAACTTTGTGATGCCCATGAACGTTTGACCGGCACGCAAGAGAGATCCGCGTGGATCGACGGTGGATCGACGAACGACAGCCGAGGTGGCATGGATGGCAATGTGGGACCGGCTCAAGGATCAGGCCAAGGGATTGCAGCAGGGGCAGAGCGGGCGTAGCTCCGGCGGCCACGGCGGGTCCGGCGCACGGACGGGCGGTGGATCGAAGGCTCAGCTGGTGGGTGTGCTCAAGACCCAGCTCAGCTCGCTCAAGACAGAGCTGAAGAGCGGCGCTTTCCGGGACGCCACCATGGCCATGTGCGCACTGGTCGCGGCTGCCGACGGCTCGGTGGACCCCGCCGAGAGGCAGCATGTGGAATCGCTGATCCTGCAGAACGATGTCCTGCAGAATTTCCCGCCCGAGCAACTGCGCGAGCGCTTCAACAAGCACGTCGACCAGCTCTCGTACAACTTCCAGCAGGGCAAGACCGCGGTCATGCAGGAGATCGCCAAGGCCGCCAAGAAGCCGGCGGAGGCGCAGGCGGTCGTGCAGACCGGGTTCGTCGTCGCCGGCGCGGACGGCTACATCGCTCCGGCCGAGGAGCAGGTCCTGCGGGAAGCGTGCACGGCGCTGGGCGTGAATCCGCAGCAGTTCGGACTCTGACTCAGGTTCTGAACAGAGTGAACGTCGCCGCCCGGTCCTTGGTCGTGTGCTGATCAAGGACCGGGCGGCGGCGCCCCGGT
>NZ_JAEIMH010000071.1:26052-32805 GCF_016464295.1 Streptomyces sp. N35
TGCGCGCAGGGCGGCCCCCGCGCGCGCCTCCGCCGCCCCCGCGTTCAGGCGTCGTGGCACCTTCGCCCCCGCGAGCGTGCGCCGTTCAGCGCGACGGTGGCACGAACTCGGGCTGGTCGAGCACCCGCAGCCAGCTGCCGTCGGCCTGGCGCCTGACGACCTGGGCCCGCGCGCCCGTCCCGTCCTTCGGCGGGGTCGAGGTGAGGGCGATATCGCCGCTGATGAGCGTGGGCAGGGGCTGTTCCGCCTCGAAGCGGGGGCGGTTCGCCAGCACCTTCGCCCAGAGCTCGCGGATCGCTTCCCGTCCCACCGTCACCTGGCCGGGCGGGTAGGCGAGCACCGCGTTCTCGTCGTACAGCGCGGCGACCCCGGCCGCGTCACCGGCGTTGGACCGCTCGACGAACAGACGGGTGATGTCCTCGGGCCGCATGGCCTTCTCGTACTCCGGCATGGGTACCTCCAGGCATTGGCCGGCGTGGGCGGGCGCATCGGCCAGCCGCTCCGGCAGTGCTTCTTCAGGTCCGACAGTGCTTCTCCAGCTCTGGCAGTGCTTCTCCAGCTCCGGCAGTTCCTCTCCAGTGTCCGCAAGCTGCCCATCAGAAGTCCAACAGATGGTTCTTCTGCAGACTAGAATTCACAGTCATGGAACTGAGGCAGCTGGAGTACTTCGTCGCGGTCGCCGAGGAGCAGAACTTCACGCGCGCGGCCGAGCGTGTGCACATCAGCCAGTCCGGTGTGAGCGCCCAGATCCGTCAGCTTGAACGGGAAGTCGGCGCCGAGCTGTTCGACCGGTCGGGCCGGACCGTCACGCTGACCGTCGCCGGGAAAGCCGCACTCGCATACGCCCGTGCCGCACTCGCCGCGGCCGAAGCCGTGAGCGAGTCGGTGGGCGAGGTGGCCGGGCTGATCCGAGGGCGGCTCACCGTCGGCATGGTGATCGGCTGCACCCTCACGCCGTTGTTCGACGCCCTCGCCGCATTCCACACGGCGCATCCGGGCGTGGAGATCGCGCTCCTGGAGGACAGCTCCGACCGGCTCGTCGAAGGCGTGCGGACCGGCACGGTCGACCTGGCGCTCATCGGGGCCGCGGAAGCCACCCCCGAGGATCTCGACACCTTGACCCTCATCAGCGAACGGCTCGTCGTGGCGGTCCCGGCCGGGCACCCCTTGGCGAAGCGCCGGCGCGTCATGCTGCGCGATCTGATGGCGCACCCGATCGTGTGCATGCCGCCCGGCACCGGGCTGCGCGCGGTGTTCGAGCAGGCGTGCGCGGCGCAGGGCCTTCAGCCCTCGATCGGGTTGCAGGCCAGTGCCGCGGACGCCATCGCCGAACTCGCCGCCCGCGGTCTCGGCGTCGCCGTCCTCAGCGACTCGATGGCGGACGGCCACCGCGACCGGCTCACCGTCCACCGCATCGTCGATGCGAAGACACCGGCGCTGCTCGCGCTGGTCTGGAAGAACGCGCACCATCCGCCGGTGCGTGAGGTGCTCAAGGACTGCCGACGTGCGTTCAAGGGGGCCGGTCCCGGATGAGGAACCGGCCCCTCACCGCCCGTCAGTCCGCCGGCGCGTAGACCGACTCGAAGGGCCACTCCCCCGAACCCACCGCGTACACCGCCTCGTTGTCCCCTTCGGAGACGGCCGCGCGCCTCGCGGCGTCCGCACCTCTCCGGAGGTCGTCGGTACCTCGACCGTGGCCGTGCCGCCCGCGGGCACGCGGACGTTCAAGCGCAGGGCGTCGCCTGCGCGGCGCCAGTCGCTGACCGCTTGGCCGTACGGCGTCGTACAGGTGCCGCGGGCCGAGGAACGGTCGCGTTCGTCCCCCGGGTGGGCGCCCATGTCGAGGGCGAGAGCCTCCGCGCCCTGCCCGCCGCGCCCGCGCCCACCGCACGGGGAGCCAAGACGTGCGGAAGGGCCGGCACAACCGGGGCGAGCCGGTCGGCCCATCTGCTGGCATCCGCAGGCGAGTTGAATCGTTTCGGGCCGCATCGACGGCCACGATGCGCGAGCCCGCAACGGCCGTCAAGACCTCTGTACGGGGAAAGTTGGCACCCACCCCTTGCCTGGCGCTTCGCCTCAACGTAGGTTCCTCGCGCATCGATTGAATCGTTTGAACCGTTCAATCGGGCCGCCATCGAGCTGAAGCCGTGCCATGCGGTCGCCCTGCCGCCGAACCGTTCGACCGCCCGGAAACCCAACGAGGAGAGCCATGAGCCTGCGACGCCGGACATTGCTGAGAATGAGCGCCGTGGCAGGCGCCGCGACGGCTCTGCACTGGGGCGGCGCGACGGGCACCGCCACGGCGGCTTCCTTCGCGGGCGCGGTACCCGGCCTCGGCGGTCCCGCGTCCTCGGTGCGCCCCAAGTTCCGCTGGTGGTGGCCCGACGCCCTGGTCGACACCGCCGAGATCGCCCGCGAGATCCGCGCCATCGCCGAAGGCGGCTTCGGCGGTGTGGAGATCGCCGCGGTCACGCACAGCATGACCGAGCAGCTGGACACGGTCCGCTACGGCTGGGGCACCGCCGCCTGGCGGGCCGCGATCGAGGCGGCGCTGCGCGAGGCGAAGAAGCGTGACGTCGAGGTCGACCTCACGATCGGTCCGGCCTGGCCCGCCGCCGTGCCCTCGATCACGCCGGACGCCAAGGCCGCGGCGAAGGAACTCGCCCACGGATTCGCAGTCGTGACGGCCGGCTCGACCTACCAGGGACCCCTGCCCGCCGCCCCGGCTGCCGAGGACGAGGGCGTGACCGAGCAGCGGCTGCTGACCGTGCAGTCCGTGCGGGTCTCGGCCGGCAGCTCACCGGAAGCCGAGCCGGTACGCCTCGACCAGGCGACCGTCACCGATGTCACCGACCGTGTCGCGGGCGGCAGCATCACATGGACCGCTCCCGCCGACGGCGCGACCTGGCTGCTCGTGGCGTACTGGGAACGCGGTTCGGGCCAGCGCCCCGAGGGCAGGGACCACACCACTCCCCTGTCCTACGTCGTGGACCACTTCAGCGACGCCGGCACCCGCGCGGTCACCGACTTCTGGGAGCGGCACATCCTCACGCCCCCGATCCGCGGGCTCCTTCGCGAGACGGGCGGAGCGCTGTTCGAGGACTCCATCGAGATGGAGACCGAGGCGACCCTGTGGACCCCGGCGCTCCCCGCCGAGTTCGAACGCCGCCGCGGATACGCGCTGCTCCCCTACCTGGCCGCGTTCATGGAACGGCACGAGGACCACGTCTTCAGCTTCGAGCCGACCCTCGACAAGGCGGTGCGCCGCGACGTCATGGAGGTGATCACCGAGCTGTACGTCGAGCACCATCTGCTTCCGCTGCAGAAGTGGGCGCACTCCCTCGGACTGAAGCTGCGCATCCAGCCTTACGGTCTGGAGACCGACGCCATCTACAAGTCGGCGCTCCTGGACATCACCGAGGGCGAGTCGCTCGGCTTCAAGAACCTGGACGACTTCCGGTGCCTGGCCGGCGGCCGGGACATGGGCGGCAAGCGCATCGTGTCGAACGAGGCGGGCGCCACGGCCGGCGGCGCGTACGCCACGACCTGGACCGACACCCTCAAGAAACTGGTCACGCAGTACGCGGCCGGTGTCAACCAGGCTGTCTTCCACGGCTTCGCGTACGCCGACGCTCCTGGTGCCCAGTGGCCGGGCTTCGCGGCCTTCTCGCCCTACTCGGGTGCGGCCGGCTACGGCGAGGCGTGGGGTCCGCGTCAGCCCACGTGGCGGCACACGCGGCCGATCGCCGATCAACTCGCCCGTCTGCAGGCCGTCCTGCAGACCGGAGTCAACAAGGTCGACGTCGGGGTGCTGCGGCAGAAGGGATACGCCGGCTCCGGCCTCGGCGCCCCCTGGTTCTCCGGTGACGGCGTGCCGGTCGGCTGGACGCACACGTTCCTCAGCCCGCGCCTGCTCGATCTGCCGTCCGCGAAGGTGCGCGGCGGCCGGTTCGCACCGGACGGCCTCGCGCTCAAGGCCCTCGTGGTCGACGGGGACATCATGGCGGGCCGCGAGCACACCCTGGAGCTTGGGGTCGCCGAGAAGCTGCTCTCGTACGCGAAGGCGGGACTGCGCGTCATCCTCGTCGGCGACTGGTCGGACGCCCGTGTGCCGGGGCGGGCCCGCCCCGGGGACGACGAGCGGCTGCGTCAACTCCTCGCGGAGCTAGGCACGTTGAAAACGGTCCACACCGTGGCCGACCGGCCGGACATACCGGAGGCCATCGCCGCGCTCGGGCTGCGCCGTGACGTCGAGTACGCGCAGTCGTCCATGCTGCTGCACACGCACCGGGCGAGTGACGAGGCCGACTGGTTCTACTTCGCCAACGACGCGGTCGGCAAGAAGGGTTCGACCGGGTCCCGCATCACGCATGACGTCACGCTGGCCCCGCACGTCAAGGGAGCCGTCCCGCACCGGCTCGACCCCTGGACGGGCGAGGTCGCCCCGATCGCCCTGTACACGCGCACCGCCGACGGCCGGATCCGGCTGACGGTGGACCTCGAACCGGGCGCGGTCACCGTGGTCGTGCTGGCCCGCCCGGCCCGTGACCTGCCCCGCCGTCATGCCACGGCCACCCGGGCGGACTCGATTCGTACAAGGGACGGGGCACGGCTGGAAGTCCGCGCCGCGGCCGCGGGCTCGTACACCACCACCCTCGACGACGGCCGTACCGTCGAGAGCACGATCGGCGCGGTGCCTGAGCCCGTCGCGCTGACGTCCTGGACCCTCACGGTCGACGACTGGAGGCCGGGCGCGAGCGCCACCGAGACGGCGCACGAGCGGCACGTGGTCGAACTGGACGCGCTCGCCCCCTGGTCGAGGATCCCCGGCCTGGAGGACGTCTCCGGAGTGGGCCGCTATCGCACGACCCTCGAGCTGGGCGC
Source organism: Streptomyces sp. N35 (assembly GCF_016464295.1). Classification (NCBI taxonomy): domain Bacteria; kingdom Bacillati; phylum Actinomycetota; class Actinomycetes; order Kitasatosporales; family Streptomycetaceae; genus Streptomyces; species Streptomyces sp. N35. Next base: position 30,937 of record NZ_JAEIMH010000071.1, read on the forward strand.
CGAGTGGTCCACGCGGCACGGCGCGTATCTGCAGCTGGGCGGTGTGTGCGACACGTTCCGTGTGACCGTCAACGGCAAGGAGCTGCCGCCGGTCGATCAGCTGACGCGGGTGGCGGATCTCGGCTCCCGGCTGCGGCGCGGCACCAACACCATCGAGGTGGAGGTGGCGAGCCCTCTCCTCAACCGCCTGCGGGTCACCCGACCGACGGTGTTCGGCGCCGCGAAGCGGCAGGACTACGGCCTGCTCGGCCCGGTGCGGATCGTGCCGTACGGGGTCGCGACTTTGCGGGTGTGAGGCCTGGCGCGCGAGGCGCATGACGAGGGGGACCGTCCGCAAGGACGGTCCCCCTCGGGGCTCGGCCGGCCGCGGTCCGTCACTCCCGCGCCAGGCTCGACTGCCGTACCACGAGCTCCGGTTGGAGCACCACGTGCTCGTGGTGGTGCCGGTCGGCTTCGGTGTCGGTCTCCTGGAGCAGCATCCGGGCGGCGAGGGTACCCAAGGTGCGGGCGGGCTGGCGGACCGAGGTCAGGGGCACCGTGGCGGCCGCCGCGAACTCGATGTCGTCGTAGCCGACGATCGCCATGTCCTCGGGGACCTTGACGCCTGCCGCGTACAGCGCCTGGAGCACACCGAGGGCGAGCAGGTCGTTGGCGCAGAAGACGGCCGTGGGGCGTTCGCCCAGACCCAGCAGCCGGCTGCCCGCGTCGCGCCCGGCGCTCACATCCAGCCGCTCGGTGGGCAGTTCGCGCAGCAGTCCGGCGTCAAGACCCGCCTCCGCCAGCGCGAGACGGGCGCCCTCGCGCCGGTCCTGCACCTGCTTCAGATGGGGCGGTCCGCTGACGTACGCCAGGGAGCGGTGGCCCTGTGCGAGCAGGTGGCGTACCGCGAGGGCGCCGCCCGCCACGTCGTCCACGGACACGGAGCAGCCCTCTTCGTCACCGGTGACGCGGTCCACGACTACGTACGGAATGCCCTGTCGGCGAAAGGCGCGCAGGGTCTCGCCGCTGGGGTCCGCGGGGGTGACCAGCGCGCCGCGTACGCGCTGTTCGGCGAAGAGCGACAGGTAGTGCGCCTCTTCCTCGGCGCTCTGGTCGCTGGTGCACACCATCACACCGAGCCCGGCTTCGCGGGCGGCCCGTTCGGCGCCGCGGGCCACGTCGACGAAGAAGGGGTTGCTCAGGTCGAGCACGAGCAGCGCCATGATGCGGCTCTGTCCGGCGCGCAGTTGACGGGCGGACTCGCTGCGCACATAGCCGAGGCCTTCGATGACCTCCTTGACGTGGCGCAGGGTCTGCTCGGAGACGCGGTCGGGCTGGTTGAGCACGTTGGACACCGTCCCGACGGACACCCCCGCCGCGCGCGCTACGTCCTTGATGCCGACGGGCGGCCGCCCCCTTGCCATGCGTCCCCCTGAAGTCCTGCTCGCTGCGCCCGCCATATGGTCGCCCGGTCCGTTCCTCATGCCAGGTGGAAGATCTCGGTCAGCGGACGCATCGCGCCGTCCGGCGACCGGCCGTCGAGCTCTTCGAAGAAGTCCGCCATCTCCGCCTGCCAGCGGGAGTTCACGTCGGTGGCGTCCATGGCCGCGCGTGCCGCGTCGAAGTCGTCGGTCTCCAGATAGCCGACGAGCAGGCCGTCCTCGCGCAGGAACAGGGAGTAGTTGCGCCAGCCGGCCGCCGAGAGCGCCGTGCGCATCTCCTGCCATACGTGGCGGTGGCGTTCGCGGTACTCGTCGATCCGGTCGCCGCGGACACGGAGCAGGAAGCAGACACGCTGCATGCCGGTGAAGTCCTCTCACGGGGTGGGGGGGGGGAAGCCCCGGGCGGGGGGGGCCCGCTGGGGGGGGGGGGGGGGAGGGGGGGGGGGCC
>NZ_JAEIMH010000071.1:32815-48753 GCF_016464295.1 Streptomyces sp. N35
GGGCCGTCAACGCCCGGCGTTGACGGCCCCGTTGGGTCGGGCGGTGCAGAAGTCGAACGGCTCAGATGTCGAACGGCTCAGAAGTCGAAGTCGTCGATGTTCGACTTGTTGAAGACGGTGGGCTTGCCGAGCGAGACGACCCCGTCCTTGCCGACCGTGAACTCGCCGAGGTCACCGGCTTTGAACTTCTCGCCTTCCTGTCCGGTGATCTGTCCCGACTCCAGGGCGACGGCGGTGTGCGCGGCGAGGGCGCCGAGCTTCGCCGGGTCCCACAGCTCGAAGGCCTCGACGGTGCCGTTCTTGACGTAGGCACGCATGTCGTTCGGGGTGCCGAGGCCGGTCAGCTTGACCTTGCCCTTGTACTTCGAGCCGGCCAGGTACTGGGCGGCCGCCTTGATGCCGACGGTGGTCGGGGAGATGATGCCGGCCAGCTTGGGGTGCTCCTGGAGCAGGCCCTGGGTCTGCTGGAACGACTTCTGCGCGTCGTCGTCCCCGTACGCGGTCTTGACGAGCTTGATGTCCTTGTACTCGGGCTTCTTGAGCTCGTCCTTCATGAAGTCGATCCAGGTGTTCTGGTTCGTGGCCGTCTGGGCCGCCGAGAGGATCGCGATCTCGCCCTTGCCCCCGATCTGCTTCGCCATCTCCTGGACCTGGGTGCGGCCGAGGTCCTCGGCGCTGGCCTGGGAGACGAAGATCTGGCGGCAGTCGGCCTTGGTGTCGGAGTCGTAGGTGACGACGCTGACACCGTTCTTCATGGCCTGCTTCAGGGCGGTGCACAGCGCGCCCGGGTCCTGCGCGGACACGGCGATCGCGTCGGCCTGCTGCTGGGTCAGCGTGTTGACGTAGCTGACCTGCCCGGCGGTGTCGGTGCCGCTGCTGGTGCCGACCTCCTTGTACGTCGAGCCCAGCGACTCGACGGCCTTCTTGCCGCCGTTGTCGGCGGTGGTGAAGTACGGGTTGTTGACCTGCTTGGGCAGGAACGCGACCGTGAGGTCCTTCTTGGTCTCGGCGTTCGGGTCGGCCTTGCCCGCGGCCGCGGTGCCGCCTTCCTTGGCCGCGTCGTCCTTGGTGGTGCCGCCGCACGCGGTGGCGCCCAGGGCGAGTGCGGCCGTGACGGCGAGCGCGGCGGTCAGACGGCGGGTGCGTGCGGTGCGCGTCAGAGACATGGGTGTCCTGCCTTAGTCGGATACGAGGGGTGCGGGTACGAGCGGGAAGGCGCGGGCCGCGGGCGCGGCCCGCCCTGTCATGTGGTGGGCGCGGCCTGCGGTGGAGGCGCTGCCGCTGTCCTTCGGCGGGCTCGCGCCTGGGTGACCTGCCGGCCGATGCGGGGCCCGAGGACGGAGATCACGAGCAGGACGCCGGTGACGACGATCTGGGACTGGGCGGAGACGTTCTGCAGGCTCATCGCGTTCTGCAGGGTGCCGAGCAGGAACACACCCGCGATGGCACCGCCGAGGGTCCCCCTGCCGCCGTCGAAGTCGATACCGCCGAGCAACACGGCCGCGATCACGGAGAGTTCGAGGCCGGTGGCGTTGTCGTAGCGGGCGCTGGCGTAGTGCAGGGCCCAGAAGACTCCGGTGAGCGCGGACAGGACACCGGTGGTGACGAACATCGACAGCTTGAGCCGCTTGACGCGGATCCCGGAGAACCGGGCGGCCTCCTCGCTCGCGCCGATCGCGAAGAGCGAGCGTCCCGTCGGCGTGGCATGCAGCACGACCACGGCGATCGCGAGGAGCACGAGGAAGGGGAAGAGGGCGTACGGGATGAAGGTCTCACCGATCCGGCCGGCCCCGAAGTCCAGGTACTGGGTCGGGAAGTCGGTGACCGAGTCCGAGCCGAGCACGATCTGGGCGATGCCGCGGTAGGCGGCCATGGTGCCGATGGTGACGGCGAGGGACGGCAGGCCGAGGCGGGTCACCAGGAGCCCGTTGACCAGACCGCACACGACACCGAGCAGCAGACAGATCGGGATGATCGTCTCGATGGCCATGCCCGCGTTCCACAGAGCGCCCATGACGGCCCCGGACAGACCCGCCGTGGAGCCGACGGACAGGTCGACCTCTCCGGAGATCACCAGCATGGTCATCGGCAGCGCGATCAGGGCGATGGGCAGCGTATTGCCGATCAGGAACGAGAGGTTGAGCGCGTTGCCGAAGTTGTCGACGAACGAGAACGAGCAGATGAGAAGCACCAGGAGCAGGGCGCCGACGGCGCTGTCCCAGCGCACCGCGCCGCCGAAGCGCGTGAGCGCGGAGTTCTTGGTGAGCTCCGGTACGGCGGAGTTCTTGGTGAGCTCAGGCATGGCGGGCGCTCCTCAGCTGTGCGGCCTGCTTGCGCAGCACTGCGGCGACCCGCAGGGCCAGGATCCGGTCGACGGCGATGGCGAGCAGCAGCAGGATTCCGTTGATGGCGGTGACCCAGACGGAGCTGACGCCGATGGCCGGCAGGACGCTGTTGATCGAGGTGAGAAGGAGGGCGCCGAGCGCGGCGCCGTACACGGAACCGCTGCCGCCGGTGAAGGCGACACCGCCGACCACGACCGCGCTGACGACGGTGAGTTCGTAGCCGCTGCCGGTGGCCGAGTCGACGTTGCCGAACCGGGCCAGGTACAGGGCGCCGGCGAGGCCCGCCAGGGCGCCGCACAGCACGTACGCGGTCATGATGCGCTTGCGTACGGGGACACCGGCGAGCGTGGCGGCCTCGGGGCTCGAGCCGAGCGCGTACATCTCGCGGCCGCTGCGGTAGCTGCGCAGGTAGTAGCCCACCGCCGCGAGGACGGCGAGGGCGAGCAGCGCCAGGTAGGGCACGACCCAGATGCCGTCGTGGCCGAAGTCCACGAAGCCATTGGGGAGATCGTCGGCGGTGATCTGCTGCGAGCCGACCCAGATGGAGTCGATGCCGCGCACGATGTAGAGCGTGCCGAGTGTGACGACCAGGGCGGGCACCTTGCCGAGGCTGACGAGCGCGCCGTTCAGCGCGCCGAACAGGGCGCCGAGTGCGACGGCGAGCAGGATCGCGATCAGTGAACTGCCGCCGTCCTGCAGATAGGTGCCGGCGGCGAACGCGGAGATGCCGAGGACCGAGCCGACCGACAGGTCGACGTTGCGGGTGATCACGACCACGGCCTGACCGGTGGCGACCAGGACCAGGATGGTGGCGTTGAGAAGGAGGTCCTTGATGCCCTGTTCCGACAGGAACTCGGTGTTGGACAGCTGGGTGGCGCCGAGCATCACCACGAGCACGGCGGCCACGGCGAGTTCGCGGGCCTTGAACACCTTGTCGATGAGGCGGCGCCCGGCGGCGGGTTCCGGTACGGCTTCTTCGCGCACCGGAGTAGCGGTCACCGTCATGCGGCACTCCCCTGGTTCGTACGGCCGGTGGCAGCCGCCATCACTGACTCCTCGGTGGCCTCGGCGCGGGTGAGTTCGGCGGACAGCCGCCCCTCGTGCATCACGAGCACCCGGTCGGCCATGCCGAGGATCTCCGGCAGATCCGAGGAGATCATCAGGACCGCGACGCCTTCGGCGGCGAGCGCGGAGAGCAGCCGGTGCACCTCGGCCTTGGTGCCGACGTCGATACCGCGGGTGGGCTCGTCGACGATCAGCACCTGGGGTGCGGTCGCCAGCCACTTCGCGAGGACGACCTTCTGCTGGTTGCCGCCGGACAGCGTGCCGACGACGTCGCCGAGGCGGGCGTACTTCACCTGCAGCTTGACCGCCCAGTCGACGGAGCGGCTGCGCTCGGCCTTCCGGTTCATCAGGCCCGCGCGGGTGGTTTCGGCGAAGCCGGTCAGGCCGATGTTGCGCTCGATGGACATGTCCATCACCAGGCCTTGCGCGCGGCGGTCCTCGGGGACGAGGGCGAGGCCCGCGGCCATGGCCACGCTGGGGGCGCCGGGCTTGAGCCGGGTGCCGAGCACCTCGACCTCGCCGCCGTCGAAGCGGTCCACGCCGAACACGGCACGGGCGACCTCGCTGCGGCCTGCGCCGACGAGTCCGGCCAGGCCGACTATCTCGCCGCGGCGCACGTCGAAGGACACATCGGTGAACACGCCTTCGCGGGTCAACCGCCGTACGCTGAGCGCCACTTCACCGGTGCGCGTGTCCTGCTTGGGGTAGAGCTCGGCCAGGTCGCGGCCCACCATGCGGCGCACCAGGTCGTCCTCGGTGAGACCGTCGAGCGGCTCGCTCGCGATCCAGGCGCCGTCGCGCAGGGTGGTGACGCGCTGGCAGAGCTGGAAGATCTCCTCGAGGCGGTGCGAGATGAACAGCACCGCGGCGCCCTGTTCGCGCAGGGTGCGTACGACGCCGAAGAGTCGGGCCACCTCGCTGCCGGTGAGCGCGGCGGTGGGCTCGTCCATGATCAGGACGCGGGCGTCGAAGGACAGCGCTTTGGCGATCTCGACGAGCTGCTGGTCGGCGATGGACAGACCGCGGGCCGGCTGGTCGGGGTCGAGGTCGACGCCGAGTCGCGCGAAGAGGTCCGCGGTGGCCCGGCGCACCGAGGCGTGGTCGACGCGGCCGAGCGCCCGGCGCGGCTGGCGGCCCATGAAGATGTTCTCCGCGACGGACAGGTCGGGGAAGAGTGTCGGCTCCTGGTAGATGACGGGGAGGCCCCCCCGCCGGGGGGGGGGGGGGCCCGGGGGCCCGGCGGGGGCGCCCGCGGGAAGGGCCCACGCCCGCGTCACGGGCGTCGGCGGGACCGTGGAACGCGACGGGCTCGCCGTCGAGAAGGACCGTGCCGGTGTCGGGGCGGTGCACGCCCGCGAGCGCCTTGATCAGCGTCGACTTGCCCGCGCCGTTCTCGCCGGCCAGGGCGTGCGCCTCTCCCGCGTACAGCCGCAGGCTCACTCCGCGCAGGGCCCGCACGGCACCGAAGGACTTGCTCACCCCCTCCAGCGCGAGTACCGGAGTCGTCTCCGGTTCAGGATGCGTCATTGCGTATCTCCATGGGTGTGTCGAGGTCGTGCGCGGGGCACTTGAGCGGCTCGGCAGCCGGAGGATCCCTCGAACTGAAATGTTTCAGTGAAGTTGCCCGGAAGCTAGCCCCGTCCGTCGGGCTGGTCAATAGCCCGGGCCCGAGCGAGCTGCGCAAGCGTGGTGCCATGTGCCGAATTGTTCCGACCTCTTCTATGTGAACTGCACTGATAGACCAGCCGGAGCAGGGGTGCGGAACGGCCAACGACACGATTGCGTAACGCGGTTGGCATCCGTCCGACCCCCTTGACGAGTCCGACGCCCGGGGCTAGCTTCCCCGTTGACATGAATCGATTCATGTCGAGCTTCCGCACTCTCGCGGCCCGTTCCCGTAAGGGCCCCACGCTTCCCACGCATCCAGAGGTGGACATGCCTGATATCGCTGCCGTGAAGGCCGCACTCGCCGACCAGCGGATCGAGACGCCGTCCTGGGGCTACGGCAACTCCGGCACCCGGTTCAAGGTGTTCGCACAGGAGGGTGTGCCGCGCACGCCCCGGGAGAAGCTGGACGACGCGGCGAAGGTGCACGAGTTCACCGGCATCGCGCCCACCGTTTCGCTGCACATCCCGTGGGACAAGGTCGACGACTACGCGGCGCTCGGCGCCCATGCGAAGGCGCTCGGACTCGAACTCGGCGCCATCAACTCCAACACCTTCCAGGACGACGACTACAAGCTGGGCAGCGTCTGCCACCCGGACCCGAAGGTGCGCCGCAAGGCCGTCGAGCACCTCCTGGAATGCGTCGACATCATGGACGCCACCGGTTCGAAGTCCTTGAAGCTGTGGTTCGCCGACGGCACGAACTACCCGGGCCAGGACGACATCGTGGGCCGCCAGGACCGTCTCGCCGCGTCGCTCGCCGCGGTGTACGAGCGCCTCGGCGACGACCAGCGGCTGCTCCTCGAGTACAAGTTCTTCGAGCCCGCCTTCTACACGACGGATGTCCCGGACTGGGGAACGTCGTACGCGCACTGCCTGAAGCTGGGCGACAAGGCGCAGGTCGTCGTGGACACCGGACATCACGCACCGGGCACGAACATCGAGTTCATCGTCGCGTTCCTGCTGCGCGAGAAGAAGCTCGGCGCGTTCGACTTCAACTCCCGCTTCTACGCGGACGACGACCTGATGGTCGGTTCCGCGGACCCCTTCCAGCTCTTCCGGATCCTGCACGAGGTCGCGCAGAACGGCGGCTTCGAGCGTGAGACGAACGTGGCGTTCATGCTCGACCAGTGCCACAACATCGAGGCGAAGATCCCGGCGATCATCCGCTCGGTGATGAACGTGCAGGAAGCCACCGCCAAGGCGCTGCTCGTCGACCGCGAGGCGCTCGCCGCCGCACAGCGCGCCGGTGACGTCCTGAGCGCGAACGCCGCCCTGATGGACGCGTACAACACCGACGTCCGTCCCCTGCTCGCCGAGTGGCGCGAGGAGCGGGGTCTGCACCCCGACCCCGTCGCCGCCTACCGCGCCTGCGGCTGGCAGGAGCGGATCGTCGCCGAGCGGGTGGGCGGCGAGCAGGCGGGCTGGGGAGCCTGACCAGCGCCTGACGCCCCTACCGGACACGCCGCCTTCCCGCAGACCGCACTCTCAGCCCAAGGACACCTCATGGCCACCGACACGCACCCCGAAGTCGCCGCACTCCTGGAGCGCGCCCACCGGCTCGGCTCCGATCCCCGTAACACCAACTACGCCGGCGGCAACGCCTCCGCCAAGGGCACCGTCACCGACCCGGTCACGGGCTCCGACACCGACCTGATGTGGGTCAAGGGCTCGGGCGGCGACCTCGGCACGCTCACCGAGGCGGGCCTGGCCGTGCTGCGCCTGGACCGGCTGCGGGCGCTGCGGCACGTGTATCCAGGGGTGGAGCGCGAGGACGAGATGGTCGCCGCGTTCGACTACTGCCTGCACGGCAAGGGCGGTGCCGCGCCGTCCATCGACACGGCCATGCACGGTCTGGTGGAGGCCGCGCACGTCGACCATCTGCACCCCGACTCCGGTATCGCCCTGGCGTGTGCCGCGGACGGCGAGAAGCTGACCGCCGAGTGCTTCGGCGACAAGGTGGCCTGGGTGCCGTGGCGCCGTCCCGGTTTCCGGCTCGGCCTGGACATCGCGGCCGTCAAGGATGCCAACCCGCAGGCCGTGGGCGTGATCCTGGGCGGGCACGGCATCACCGCGTGGGGTGAGACGTCCGAGGAGTGCGAGCGCAACGCCCTGTGGATGATCCGTACCGCGGAGGCCTTCCTCGTCGAGCGCGGCAAGGCCGAGCCGTTCGGCCCGGCCATCGAGGGGTACGCCGCCCTGCCCGCGGACCAGCGGCGCGCGCGGGCCGCCCGACTCGCCCCGCTCATCCGGGGACTGGCCTCGACGGACCGCCCGCAGGTCGGCCACTTCGACGACTCCGAAGCGGTGCTCGACTTCCTGGCGCGGGCCGAGCACCCGCGGCTCGCCGCCCTCGGCACCTCCTGCCCCGACCACTTCCTGCGCACCAAGGTGCGTCCGCTGGTCCTCGACCTGCCCGCGAGCGCCGCACCGGACGCGGTCGTCGAGCGGCTGAAGGAGCTGCACGCCGCCTACCGCGAGGAGTACGCGGCGTACTACGAGCGGCACGCCACCGACGCATCGCCGGCCATGCGCGGCGCGGACCCGGCGATCGTCCTGGTGCCCGGTGTCGGCATGTTCAGTTTCGGCAAGGACAAGCAGACCGCCCGTGTCGCGGGCGAGTTCTACCGCAACGCGATCAACGTGATGCGCGGGGCGGAGGCCGTGTCCTCGTACGCGCCGATCGAGGAGGCGGAGAAGTTCCGCATCGAGTACTGGTCCCTCGAAGAGGCCAAGCTCCAGCGGATGCCGAAGCCGAAGCCGCTCGCCACGCGTGTGGCCCTGGTGACGGGCGCGGGCAGCGGTATCGGCAAGGCGATCGCGCACCGGCTGGTCGCGGAGGGCGCCTGCGTCGTGGTCGCCGACCTCAACGCCGAGAACGCGTCCGCGGTCGCCACCGAACTCGGCGGCGGTGACAAGGCCGTCGCGGTCACGGTGGACGTCACGTCCGAGGAGCAGATCACCGAGGCGTTCCGCACGGCCGCGCTCGCGTTCGGCGGGGTCGACCTCGTCGTCAACAACGCGGGGATCTCCATTTCCAAGCCGCTCCTGGAGACCACGGCGAAGGACTGGGACCTGCAGCACGACATCATGGCGCGCGGTTCGTTCCTGGTGTCCCGCGAGGCCGCCCGGACGATGCGGGCCCAGGGCATGGGCGGGGACATCGTGTACATCGCCTCGAAGAACGCCGTATTCGCCGGCCCCAACAACGTCGCGTACTCCGCGACCAAGGCCGACCAGGCCCATCAAGTACGCCTTCTCGCGGCCGAGTTGGGGGCCGACGGGATCCGCGTCAACGGGGTCAACCCGGACGGTGTGGTGCGCGGCTCGGGCATCTTCGCCGGCGGCTGGGGCGCCCAGCGCGCGGCGACGTACGGCATCGAGGAGGAGAAGCTCGGCGAGTTCTACGCGCAGCGCACCCTCCTCAAGCGCGAGGTGCTGCCGGAGCATGTCGCCGCCGCCGTGTTCGCCCTGACCGGCGGTGACCTCACGCACACCACCGGGCTGCACATCCCCGTGGACGCGGGCGTCGCGGCGGCGTTCCTGCGCTGATCCCCGCGCCAGGCGGCCGGCGCCGCGTCGGCGCGCGCCGGCCACCTGGTGAGCCCTCACCCCACCTCCCGCACCCCCGAATTCACGCTCCTCGCGGAGGAAGCACCACATGACCGTCTCTCCACCTCCCTCCGCCCCACCCCGCACGTTCGCCGCGGCCGACCTCGGCGCGACCAGCGGGCGGGTGGTCCTCGGCCGGGTCGGTCCCGATCGGCTCGACCTCACCGAGGTGCACCGGTTCGCCAACACCCCGGTGCGGCTGCCCGACGGGCTCCGCTGGGACGTCCTCGCGCTCCACCAGGGAATCCTCGACGGTCTGCGCCGAGCGGCCCGTGCGGCGGACGGGCCCCCGGCCTCCGTCGGCGTGGACACCTGGGCCGTCGACTACGGTCTGCTCGACGCGGACGGGGCCCTGCTCGGCCAGCCTTTCCACTACCGCGACAGCCGTACCGACGGCATGGCCGACGCCGTGCACTCCCGGGTGGGGCCGGACGAGCTGTACCGGATCACCGGGCTGCAGCATCTGCCGTTCAACACCGTCTTCCAGCTCGCAGCGGCCGCCCGTGGCCCGCAACTCGCCGCCGCGCACACCCTGTTGCTCATCCCGGACCTGCTGGTCCACTGGCTCACCGGGTCGGTCGGCGCGGAAGAGACCAACGCCTCCACCACCGGTCTGTTCGACGCCCGCACCGGGGCCTGGTCCCCCGAGCTCCTCGACCGCCTCGACCTGGACCCGCGGATGCTGCCACCGCTGCGCGGGCCCGGCGATCCGGCGGGCACGCTGCTGCCGCACGTCGCCGCGTACACAGGGCTGCCCGCGACCACCGCGGTGACCACGGTCGCCTCGCACGACACCGCCTCCGCCGTCGTGGCGGTCCCGGCCACCGCACCCGACTTCGCGTACATCTCCTGCGGCACCTGGTCCCTGGCCGGGCTCGAACTCGACGCCCCGGTCCTGACCGAAGCGTCCCGTGCCGCGAACTTCACCAATGAACGCGGCATCGACGGCACCATCCGCTATCTGCGCAACATCATGGGCATGTGGCTGCTCGAGGAGTCCCGCCGCACCTGGGAGGCACAGGGTCTGCCCAGCGCCCTGGAGCCGCTGCTCGCCGAGGCGGGGCGGGCCGAGCCGTTCGCCTCACTGATCGACCCGGACGCGCCGGAGTTCCTCGCGCCGGGTGATATGCCCGCGCGGATACGGGAGTTCTGCCTGCGCACCGGCCAGGTCGCGCCGAGCGGCCAGGGCGCCCTGGTGCGCTGCATCGTGGAGAGCCTGGCCCTGGCGCACCGGCGGACACTGCGCGAGGCCGCGGCGCTCGCGGACCGGGAGATCTCGCATATCCATCTCGTCGGCGGCGGCTCCCGCAACGCCCTGCTGTGTCAGCTCACCGCCGACGCCACCGGACTGCCGGTGATCGCGGGTCCCACCGAGGCCACCGCCCTGGGCAACGTCCTCGTCCAGGCCCGGTCGGCCGGACTGGTCGGCGATCTGGCGGCGATGCGGCGCCTCGTCGCCGGGACCCAGGAGCTGCGCCGGTACACACCCCGAGGGAACGCGGCCGCCTGGGACGCGGCCGCGGCCCGGATCGAGTCCCTCGCAGGAGGCCGTCCGTCATGAGAGTCGCCCTCTTCGCCACCTGCGTGAACGACGCCCTGTACCCGTCGACCGCGATCGCCACGGTGAAGCTCCTCGAACGCCTCGGCGTACGGGTGGACTTCCCCGCCGCCCAGACCTGCTGCGGCCAGCCCCAGTACAACACCGGCTACCGGCGGCAGACCGAGCCGCTGGTACGGCGGATGGGCCGGGCCTTCGAGGGTTACGACCATGTGGTGACCCCGTCCGGATCCTGCGCGGCCATGGTCAGGGACAACTACCCGCGTATAGCTCGGCGCGGAAGCGATCCCCGGCTCACCTCGGTGTCCGAGTCGTTGGTGCCCCGGATGTACGAGCTCACCGAGTTCCTGGTGGACGTGCTCGGCGTGACGGACGTGGGCGCGTACTTCCCGCACAAGGTCACCTACCACCCGTCCTGCCACGGTCTGCGCATGCTGGGCCTGGGCGACCGGCCCACCCGGCTCCTGGGAGCGGTCAGGGGACTCGAACTGATCGAGCTGCCGGGCGCCGACGAATGCTGCGGGTTCGGCGGCACGTTCGCCGTGAAGAACCCCGATGTGTCCGTGGCGATGGGCGAGGACAAGGTGCGCAACGCGGCCTCGACGGGCGCCGGCGTGCTGTGCGGCGCCGACAACTCCTGCCTGATGCACATCGGCGGCATCCTGCACCGCCAGGACTCCCCGCAGCGTGCACTGCACCTCGCGGAGATCCTGGCCTGCACCGAAGAGGAGCCCCTGACATGAGCGGAACGTATCTCGGTATGCCGGCCTTCCCCGAGGCCGCCCGTACCTCCGTGCACAACCCCACGCTGCGCGGCAACATCCGGCACGCCACACACACCATCCGCACCAAGCGGGCGGCGGCGGTGGCGGAGCTCGACGACTGGGCCGCACTGCGGGAGGCCGGCAAGCAGATCAAGGAGCACACGCTCCGCCATCTCGACCGCTACCTGGTGCAGTTGGAGGAGGCCGTGACGGCCGCGGGCGGTTCCGTGCACTGGGCCGCGGACGCCGATGAGGCGAACCGCATCGTCACCGAGCTCGTCCGGGCGACCGGCGAGAGCGAGGTGGTGAAGGTCAAGTCGATGGCCACGCAGGAGATCGGCCTGAACGAAGCCCTGGAAGCCGCCGGTATCGCCGCGTACGAGACCGATCTCGCCGAGCTGATCGTGCAGCTCGGCGAGGACCGTCCTTCGCACATCCTGGTCCCGGCGATCCACCGCAACCGCGGGGAGATCCGCGACATCTTCCGGCGGGAGATGGGGCGTTGGGGCCGCGCGGCGCCGGACGGTCTGAGCGACGAACCGGCCCAGCTCGCGGAGGCGGCGCGCCTTCACCTGCGGGAGAAGTTTCTGCGCGCGAAGGTGGCGGTCTCGGGCGCGAACTTCATGGTGGCCGAGACGGGCACGCTGGTCGTGGTCGAGTCCGAGGGCAACGGCCGGATGTGCCTGACCCTGCCGGAGACCCTGATCTCGGTGGTCGGCATCGAGAAGGTGGTGCCGACCTGGCAGGACCTCGAGGTCTTCCTGCAGACCCTGCCGCGCTCCTCCACGGCCGAGCGGATGAACCCGTACACCTCGATGTGGACGGGCACGACACCCGGCGACGGACCGCGGACCTTCCACCTCGTGCTGCTCGACAACGGCCGCACCGACACCCTCGCCGACGAGGTCGGCCGCCAGGCGCTGCGCTGCATCCGCTGCTCGGCCTGCCTCAACGTCTGCCCGGTGTACGAACGGGCCGGCGGCCATGCGTACGGGTCCGTCTATCCGGGTCCGATCGGCGCGATCCTCAGCCCCCAACTGCGCGGCACACAGAGCGAGATCGACGCCTCGCTGCCGTACGCCTCCTCGCTGTGCGGCGCGTGCTACGACGTGTGCCCCGTCGCGATCGACATCCCCGAAGTCCTGGTCCATCTGCGCGAACAGGTCGCGGGACAGCCGGGCCACCGCCTGGAGCGGGCCGCCATGGGCGCCGCGGCCAAGGCCTTCGACCATCCCTCCGTCCTTGCGGCCGGCCAGCGCCTTGCCTCGCTCACCCGGCGCCTGCACCCGTCCAAGCTGCCCGGCCCGGGACGCGCCTGGACCGAAAGCCGGGATCTGCCGGCCTTCCCCGCGGAGTCCTTCCGCTCCTGGTTCAAGCGCCAGGAACGCCGTAAGCGAGAGGAGGGCACCCGATGAGCAGCCGAGCGCTGGTGCTCGACCGGATCCGACGGGCCCTGTCGGACGTCCCCGCCACCGACCCGCCGTACGAGCAGGCCGTCCCCCGCACCTACGGGCGGGAGCACGGCGCCCGCACCCGGGCGCAGAACGTGGACCTCCTCGCGGAGAACCTGGCCGACTACCGGGCCCATGTCCACCGCTGCGGACCGCAAGGGCTCGCGGAGCTCCTCGCCCGGCTGCTCGGCGAGCGTGCCGCACGCCGGGTGCTGCTGCCCACGGGTCTGCCACGGGACCTTCTGGATGCGGCGGCCGTCGAGATCCTGGACGACGAGACCGGTCTCACCGCACAGGAACTCGACGGTGTGGACAGCGTGGTGACCGGCTGCGCGCTGGCCGTCGCCGAGACCGGCACGCTCGTCCTGGACGCGGGCGCCGACCAGGGCACCCGCCGCGGCACCCTGGTCCCCGACCATCACATCTGTCTCGTACGGGTACCCGAGCAGGTCGTCGCCTCCGTACCCCAGGCGCTCGAACTCCTCGACCCCACCCGCCCGTTGACCTGGATCTCCGGCCCTTCCGCCACCAGCGACATCGAACTCGACCGCGTCGAGGGCGTGCACGGGCCCCGGCGGCTCGATGTGGTGCTGGTCGAGGGGTAGCGGAGCGCACCCCGGTCAGGCGTCTGCCGCCACCCGGAAGCCGATGTTGCCCGCGCCGGCGTCCGGTGCGTTGGAGGTGCGGGCCGCGACGCGATAGCGGTTGCAGTACGAGTCGTGGCACAGGTGGGAGCCGCCGCGCATCACCTTCGCCGAGCCGGTGCGCGGGCCGGTCGGGGCTGTGCGGGGCACGGTGCCGTGGGCGGTGTGCCACCAGTCGGCGCACCATTCCCAGACGTTGCCGGACGTGTTGTGGAGGCCGAAGCCGTTCGGCTCGAAGGCGGTGACGGGCGCGGTGGAGCGAAAGCCGTCGGCGGCGGTGTTCCGCACCGGGAACGTGCCGCGCCAGATGTTGAGGCGGGGCACTCCCCCGGGTTCGAGTTCATCGCCCCAGGGGTAGCGCTTCTGGTCGAGGCCGCCACGTGCCGCGTACTCCCACTCGGCTTCGGTGGGCAGCCGCACGCCGGCCCACGCGCAATAGGCGAGGGCATCGTCGTGGGAGAGGTGGACGGCCGGGTGGTCGAGCCGGTCGTCCGCCGAACTCCCCGGCCCCTCAGGGGCGTTCCAGTACGCGCCGGTGACCGCGCACCACCACGGTGCGCGCTCGGGCCTCGGGGAGATCCTGCGCAAGGCGCCGGGCAGAAAGCCGGCGAAGACATAACTCCAGCCCAGGCGTTCGGCGTCGGTGCGGTAGCCGGTGGCGGTCACGAAGGCCGCGTACGCCGCGACGGTGACCGTGGTGGCCGCGATCCGGAACGGGGCGAGCGTCACCTCACGCACCGGCCCCTCACCGTCGGAGGGGACCGCGTCGCGATCGGTCCCGCCCATGCGGAAGGTGCCGCCTGGCAGGGCCAACAGCTCGACGGACAGCGCCTGTTCACCGCGGTGCCCCAGCTGCTCCGGACCGGGCGACCGCACCTGCACCGGTCCACGCGCAGGGGCACAGCAGGAGGCCGTTCCGGTGGGGGCGCGCGGAGGGAGCGGGTCGGCGGCGGCCTGGCTCATGGCGGTGGACTCTCGGCTGAGGAACTGGGCGATCGTCACCCTATGCGCCGCTCAACAGCGGGTGTTGCGGCGATGTGTCGATCCCTTGTCGATCTCCGGAACGGGTGGGCACCAGGCGGCATACCGGGACCAAGATCGGCGCAACCCCACCAGCTCACGCCCCACCCACGTACCGCTACCGCCTACCGCCTACCGCCTACCGCCTACCGCCTACCGCTGGAGTGTCCGAAGTGCCCACCCGACGAGGTTTCCTCACCGCCGCCACCGCTGTCGCGGCCGGATCCGCCCTCTCGTCCTTCGCCGCCGGCCCCGTGGCGAGCGCCGCGGCGCACCGTCGCCGCCCCAACATCGTGCTGATCAACGCCGATGACCTCGGATACGGCGAATTCGGCTGCTACGGACAGGAGCTGATCAGCACTCCGCGCCTCGACCGACTCGCCGCCGAAGGCATCCGTTTCACCCGACGCCTACGCCAATGCCCCGCTGTGCGCGCCCTCGCGAGCCTCTCTGCTGACCGGCCTGCACGGCGGTCACGCCACGGTGCGCGAGAATCCGACCGACGGTCCTTACGTCTACTTCCAGGACAGCGACACCTCGTTCGCGGAGCCACTGCGCGCCCGCGGCTACCGCACCGCGGTGATCGGCAAGTGGGGATACGGCGACGAGTCGGGCGACACCACCGCGGCCTCGCACCCCAACCGGCGCGGCTTCGAGGAGTTCTACGGCTACATCTCCCACATCCACGCGCACGAGTACTACCCCGGCTACCTGTGGCACAACGGCGAGAAGCAGACCCTGGACGCCAACCTCGACGGCAAGCGCGGCGCGTACGCCGTCGATCTCTTCGAGCGCCTCGACTTCATCGACGCCCACGCCGACGAGCCGTCCCTCCTCTTCCTCACCCCGAGCCTGCCGCACGCCCCCGGCGACGTACCGGAGTACGGGGAGTACGAGCACACGGCGTGGACGAAGGCGCAGAAGGCGCACGCCTGGCAGATCACCCGCTTCGACACGTTCGTCGGCGCCGTCGTCGACCAGCTCGCCCGGCACGGCATCGACCAGGACACGCTCGTACTGATCACGAGCGACAACGGACCGCACAGCGAGACCGGCAAGAACGGGGGCGCGATCGGCGCCCTCGACCCGCGGATCTTCGACCCGGCGGGCCCGCTGCGCGGCTACAAGCGCAATCTGTACGAGGGCGGCATCCGCGTCCCGCTGATCGCCTACTGGCCCGGGCACGCCGGCGCGGGCACCGTCTCGCGCCCCACCCCGCAGGTCGACCTGTTCCCCACGCTCGCGGACCTCGCCGGCGCCCCCGTCCCCACCGACCTCGACGGCCTGTCCCTCGCGCCGCTGCTCACCGGCGC
Organism: Streptomyces sp. N35; assembly: GCF_016464295.1. Classification (NCBI taxonomy): domain Bacteria; kingdom Bacillati; phylum Actinomycetota; class Actinomycetes; order Kitasatosporales; family Streptomycetaceae; genus Streptomyces; species Streptomyces sp. N35. The sequence continues at coordinate 48,253 of NZ_JAEIMH010000071.1, forward strand.
GGGACGGCAGGCGGACCATGCCTCGCTGTACTGGTACCGCAACGAGTTCGACTACACGGCGCTGTCCTGGGAGGCGGAGAACGGGCGGAGCCTGCGCACCGCGGAAGCCGTACGGGCGGGGGACTTCAAGCTCGTGCGCTACGCGCCCGGCCGTGACATCGGCGCGCCCGACGCCCAGTGGACCACCGAGCTCTTCCACCTGGCGGCCGACGTGGGTGAGACCACGAACGTCGCCGCCGCCCACCCGGGCATCGTCGCCGAGCTCACGGCCGACGCCCGCGCCGCCTACGCGTCCTCCTACGAGCGCACGGTGTTCGGTGTGCACCCCACGGCGCCCGCAAGGGCGGGTGCCGCGGAGACCTTCACCGTGAGCGCCGTACTCGGCAACGCGACGCGCGAGGACTGGACTGCCGTCCGCCTGCGCCTCGCTGTGCCGCAGGGCTGGCGGGTGAAGACCGTCGCCGGTGGCCGCGCCGGCCGGCTTGCGGCCGGCGCGTCGGC
>NZ_JAEIMH010000072.1:0-26659 GCF_016464295.1 Streptomyces sp. N35
CCCCACCTTGACCAGGCCGCCCCCGCAGGCCCCGGCCCCCCCCGCCGCGATCGTCGCGCCCCTTCTGGAGGCCGGACTCCCGCCGCAGGCTGTGCAGTTGCTGCACGGCGGCGGGGAGGTCGGTGCGCTGCTGTGCGCCGCCGACGAGGTCTCCGTCATCAGCTTCACCGGCAGCGCGGCCACCGGGGACGCGGTCGCCCGGGCGGCCGGCGCCAAGCGCCTGGTGCTCGGGCTCCGCGGGGTGCTCGAGCTCGGCGGGAACGCGGCCACCGTCGTCTGCGAGGACGCCGATCCGGAGCAGGCCGCCCGGGAGTGCGCCCGCACCGGGTTCAGCAACTCGGGCCAGAGCTGTATCTCCGTCCAGCGGATCTACGTGCACCGCTCGCGCTACGACGGCTTCCTGGACCACCTGGTCCACGCGGTGGACCAACTCGTCGTCGGTGACCCGCTCGACGAGAACACCGACGTCGGCTCCATGGTCGACGAGGAGGCCGCCGAGCGCGTGGTGCGCTGGTCCGCCGAGGCGGCGGACACCGGCGCCCGCATCCTGCGCGGTGGTACCCGGGACGGCGCGACCGCACGCCCGACGGTCGTCGCCGGACCGGCCGAGAGTGCGTCGGTCGTGGGGCACGAGGTCTTCGGCGCGCTGGTGGCGGTCCTTGCCTACGACGACTTCGGCGCCGTCATCGAGACCTGCAACGCCAGTCGCTACGGGCTGCAGGCCGGGCTGTTCACCCGTGACATGGGGCGCATCCTCACCGCCTGGCGGGAACTGGAGACCGGCGCACTGATCGCCGGCGGCACCTCCAACTACCGCCTTGACCATGTGCCGTTCGGCGGGATGAAGGACTCCGGGTTCGGCCGCGAGACACCCCGCTCGATGATCGACGACTACACGGTTGTGAAGACTCTCGTGCTCCGCGGTCATTCCGTGTGGGGCACCCGGAACGCCACCACCGAGGAGCCCTCCGCATGAGCGAGAACGCCACGCCCTCTCCTGCCGATCCTGCCGCGGACGGCGCCTCGACCGCCGCCCGGTCAGGCACCGTCACCGCCGCCCGCGCCCTCGTCACCCAACTCGAGTCGTACGGAGTCGAGTACGTCTTCGGCACCTGCGGCCACACCAACATCGCCCTGCTCGACGAACTCGGCCCCAGTCCCATCGAGTTCGTGATCGCCCGCCACGAACAGGCCGCCGCACACGCCGCCGACGGATACGCCCGCGCCAGCGGCAAGCCCGGAGTACTCCTCACCCACGTCGGCCCGGGCCTCATGAACGCGGTCACCGGTGTGGCCACCGCCGCGATGGACTCCGTCCCGCTGGTCGTCATCTCCGGCGACGTCCCCTCGTACTACGCGGGCCGCCACCCCCACCAGGAGGTCAACCTCCACGCGGATGCCGACCAGGCCGCGATCTTCGGCCCGTTCAGCAAGCGGACCTGGCATGTGCACCAAGTGGCCGACCTGCACCGCACCGTGGAGCGGGCCTTCTGGACCGCCACGTCCGGGCGGCCGGGTGCGGTCCTGGTCAACGTGCCGATGGACCACTTCAGCCGACGGGTCGCGCCCTACCCGGGCGACCATGCGCTCCCGGCCGTCACATCCCGCCCGGCCCTGGACACGGCCACCGCCGACCGCATCGCACAGCTGCTCCTGGCCGCCGAACACCCGTTGATCTACTTCGGCGGCGGCCTGCGCGAACCTCGCGCCCGCCAGGACCTGCTCGCGCTCGCCGAGCATCTCGACATCCCGCTCGCGCACTCCCTGATGGGCAAGGGCGTGCTGCCCGACCGCCACCCGCTGCTGCTCGGGATGCCGGGCTTCTGGGGCCTGGAGACCACCCATACGCACACCAAGGGCGCCGATGTCGTCCTCGCGCTCGCGACCCGGTTCGCGGAGACCGACGCCAGCTCCTGGGACCCGGCCCACACATGGAACTTCCCGCCGAGCAGGCTGATCCAGATCGACATCGACCCGGCCGAGATCGGCCGTAACTACCCGGTGGAGATCGGCGCCGTGGCCGACGTCGGCGAGGCCGTACGGGCCATCGGGGCAGCCGTACGCACGGCATGTCCCGAGCCGCTCACCCGCGCCGGCCTGCGCGACTCCATCGCCGTCGCCCGCCGCGGCGTCTTCGACACCGCACGCGAGGACGGCCGCAGCGACGCCTTTCCACTGCGCCCGCAGCGCATCCTCGCCGATCTGCGCGAGGCCCTGCCGGCCGACGCCGTGCTCGTCACCGACGTCGGCTGGAACAAGAACGGTGTCGCGCAGTGCTACGAACTCCCCGACGCCGGACGGTTCATCACCCCCGGAGGCGCCTCCACCATGGGCTTCGGCCCTGCCGCCGCCGTCGGCGCCCAGCTCGCCGAACCGGACCGCACAGTGGTCGCCCTGATCGGCGACGGCGGGATGAGCGCCCAGCTCCCGGCCGTCCCCATGGCCGTCGAGCGGAACCTCCCGGTGATCTTCGTGGTGATGAACAACAGGGCCCACGGCACCATCGCCGACCTCCAGGCCGCTTCGTTCGGGCGCTCCTACGGCTGCGAGTTCACCGACGCCGAAGGCCGCCCGTACAGCCCGGACTTCGCGGCGCTCGGCCGCTCCTGCGGGGCCGGCGGCTACACGGTGACCGAACCCGCCGGCCTGGCGAAAGCCCTCGCCGACGCGCTGGAGCGGCGCGTGCCCGCCGTCATCGACGTGCCCATGGTCAACGAACCGGTGCCGACACCGGGCCACTGGAACATCAAGGACATCTACCGCGGGTCCTTCGCCGACTGAACCGACCGCACCACCTCATCCTGCCGACCCTGCACACACCGAGGTGATCCCATGACCCGCAATCCGGCACATCCACGGCTGACCCTTGCCGTCATCGCCGCCCTCGCGACCGCTCTGGCAGCATGCAGCGCGCCCGGCGAATCGGGCTCCGAGAGCAAGTCGACCTCCGGACCGATCAAGATCGCTGTCGTCAACGCGCAGAGCGGACAGCTCAGTTCGCTCGGCGACTGGGAGTACAAGGGGGCCAAGCTCGCCGTCGACGAGTGGAACAAGAAGGGCGGTGTGAACGGCCGCAAGATCGAGCTCAAGCTCTTCGACGACCAGGGCGACCCCACCACCGGCACCAACATCGCCCGCAAGCTCGACAGCCAGGGCTACATCGCCATGATCGGCACCGCCGAGAGCGCCGTGACCATCGCCATGGCCCCCGTCCTCCAGCAGGCGGAGATCCCCAACATCACCTCCGGTCAGTCCGACGGGCTCGTCGCGCAGAAGAGCCCCTTCCTCTTCCTCAACGGCCCCACCAGCACCACCTACGACACGACCCTCGCCAAGTACCTGATCGAGGACAAGCAGTTCAAGAACATCGCGATGATCACGAACAACGGCTCCTTCGGGAAGGGCGAGCACGACGCCTTCCTCAAAGCCGCCAAGGACCTGGGCGTGACGCCCTCCACCGACCAGATCGTCACCACCGACCAGAAGGACTTCAGTTCCGCGCTGACCAAGATCCGCGCCAAGAAGCCCGAGGTGATCTTCATCGGCTCGGAGGAGGTCGAGGCCGGCCTGATCGTCAAGCAGGCCCGCGACCTCGGCATCACCGCCCCCTTCGCGGGCGCCGCCCCGCAGGGCACCCCGGTGTTCATGGACACCGCGGGCAAGGCCGCCGTCGAGGGCACCATCGTCAGCTCTCCCTACCTGAGCAACGACGTCAGCCCCGCCGCCAAGAAGTTCGCCGACGCCTATCAGGCCGCGTACAAGGAAGAAGCCGAGATGCACGGCGCCAAGGCGTACGACGGGGCGAACATCCTGCTCACCGCCCTGGACACCAGCAAGGGCGCCACCGGAAAGAAGCTCGCCGACGCCATCCGGGCCACCCGGTACGACGGCCTGCTCGGCGACTTCGCGTACGACGAGACCGGCGTCGGCATCACGCAGACCGCGATCGGCGTGATCCGCGACGGCAAGCTCGTCGCCGAGCAGTAGGCGACGGAGACACCGGCATGCAGGAGACGCTGCAGACACTCGTCGGAGGCCTGAGCCTGGGGGCTGTCTACGCCCTGGTCGCCATGGGCTTCTCCCTCGTGTACCGCACCATGGGCCTGGTCAACTTCGCGCACGCCGACATCGCCATGATCGGCGCGTACGCGGCCTCCACCTTCTACCTCACGTCCAAGATGCCGTTCGTCGTCGCGATGGTGGTGGCGATCGTCGTCACCGGTGCCATCGGCCTGGTCATCGAGCGGGTCCTGCGCCCGCTCGAGAACAAGGACTTCGACCTGATGCTGATCGGCACGATCGGCTTCGGCATCGTCCTGCAGGCCGTCGCCATCCTCATCTGGGGCACCACGGGGCGGGCCGTCCCCTCGCCGGTGCGGTCCGCGCCACTCGACGTGTTCGGGGTGCGGGTGCGCACGTACGACCTGCTCGTCATGGCGGTCGCGGCGTTCGCCGTGATCGGGCTCGCCTGGTTCCTGGCCCGCACCAAGCGCGGCGCCGCCATGCAGGCGGTCGCCATGGACCACGAGGCGGCCACCGCTGTCGGCATCAACGTCGGCCGCAGCAACGCCCTCGCCTTCTCCATCGGCGCGGGACTCGCCGCCCTCGCCGGCGGTCTGGTCGGTCCGATGCTGTATGTCGACGCCTCACTCGGCGGCGCCCTCGGCATCAAGGGATTCGCCGCCGCGATGCTCGGCGGCTTCGGCTCCATACCCGGAGCCGTGGTCGGGGGCCTCGCGATCGGCGTCCTCGACTCGTACGCCGCCGGGCACTTCCAGGGCTACTCGGTGCTCGTGACCTTCCTGGTCTTCACCGCCGCCATCATGATCCGCCCGATGGGCGTCTTCGGGGAAAGGACGGTGAGCCGCGCATGAAGCTGCGCATCGGCGGACTCGCGGCCATGATCGTGGTGGCCTGGCTGCTGCCGTACGGCCTGGGAAGTTACGCCATCCACGTCGTGAACATCGCCCTGATCTACGCGCTGCTCGCGATCGGCATGGGCCTGGCCATGGGGATCTCCGGCCAGATCAACCTGGCCCAGGTGGCGTTCTTCGGCGTCGGCGCGTACGTCGTCGCCATCCTCACCACCCACAACGGCTACGGCTTCTGGGCGGCCGCCGTCCTCGCCCTCCTGGCGACCGTCGCGACAGGGCTGTTCGTCGGGGTGCCCGCGCTGCGCATGCAGTCCCACTATCTCGGCATCGTCACCCTCGGCCTCGCGCTCGGCTTCCTCAACTGGATCACGAACGCCACGATCACCGGCGGCGCCGACGGGATCTCCGGCATCCCCCTGCCCACGCTGCCCGGTATCGACCTGTCCAGCGAATACCTCTACTACTACGTCGAGTTGGTCGTCTGCGTCCTCGGGCTCGCCTTCGGTCTCTTCGTGGTCCGCACCGCGCTCGGCCGCCGGCTGCGCGCGATGCGCGACGACTCGCTCGCCGCGAGCGCCATGGGCGCGCAGATCCCGCTCCTGCGCATGACCGCCTTCGTCCTCGCCTCCCTGTACGGCGGCATGGCGGGCATCCTCTACGCGGGCCTGATCCGGTACGTCGCCCCCGAGACCTTCTCCATCGCCAACATGTTCATCCTGCTCGCCATGGTCATCATCGGCGGCCGGCGTTCCCTGGTGGGCTGCGTCGTCGGCGCGATCGGCCTGACGTTGATCCGCGAGTGGCTCTCCGACTTCTCCACCTACGCCCAACTCGGCTACGGCGTCGTCGTCGTACTGATGGTCGTCTTCGCACCGACCGGTCTGGCGGGGGTCCCGGGCCTCGTGCGGGACGCCGTCCGCCGCAGAAGCCGCGCGTCCGGCGGGCCCCGGGCCGAACTGCGCCCCTTCGCACCGTACGAGGTGAGCCCGCCGCCCGACGATCAAGCCACCGGACCCCTGCTCGACATCCGCGCCGTCACCAAGGACTTCCGGGGTCTGCGCGCCCTCGACGACGTCTCCTTCTCCGTGCTCCCCGGCGAGATCCGCGGCATCGTCGGCCCCAACGGCTCCGGAAAGACCACCCTGTTCAACGTGGTCAGCGGCTTCTACCGGGCCACATCGGGACAGGTCCGGCTGTCCGGGCGGGACACCACGGCCACCCGGCCGTACACGCTCTCGCTGCTCGGGGTCGCCCGTACGTTCCAGAACCTGCGGCTCTTCTCCCACCTCACGGTCCGCGAGAACATCCTCGTCGCCCTCGACCGCACCCGGACCCACACCATCTGGCGCTACGTCCTGTGGCCTCCGGGCGTCCTGCGCCAAGAACGCCGTCTGCGCACCCAGGCCCAGGAACTCCTCGACCGCTTCGGCCTCGCCGACTTCGCGGACACCCCGCCCGGCTCGCTTCCGTACGGCATCCAGCGCCGCATCGAGATCGCCCGCGCCATGGCCGCGCGGCCCCGCCTGCTGCTGCTCGACGAGCCGGCCGCCGGACTCAACGGCGAGGAGGTCGGGCAGCTCGCCCACATGGTGCGTTCCATCCGCGACAGCGGCACGACCGTGGTCCTCATCGAACACAACATGGGTCTGGTGATGTCGCTGTGCGAGCAGGTGACCGTGCTCGCCGGCGGCCGGATCATCGCCGAAGGAACACCGCCCGAGGTGGTCGCGAGCCCGGCGGTGATCGAGGCGTACCTCGGCGACTCGGAGATGGCGCAGGACGCCCGCGAAGCCGCACCCCCGCTCCCCGCTCCGGCGCCGCACCTGCCGGCCCCGTCGCCGTCCGACTCCGAGGAGGCCGCCCGGTGAAGATCCCCTCCCTGCTGCCCGGCAGGCGCGCCACCGCGCCCGCTCACGCGGCGACCCTCACCGTCGACGACTTGTCCGTGCACTACGGCGGGGTCTGCGCGGTCCGCTCCATCGGCTTCAGCATCGCGCCCGGCGAATCGGTCGGCATCATCGGCGCCAACGGAGCGGGCAAGACCTCCACGCTCAAGGCCCTGATGGGGTTGGTGCCGCGCAGCGGCGGCCGGATCACCCTGGGCGAGCGGGACTTGGGGAAAGTCCCGGCCCGCGACATGGTGCGGCACGGCATCGGCTACGTCCCCGAAGGGCGCCATGTCTTTCCCGGACTCCCGGTGGAGAAGAACCTGTTGCTCGGCGCGTACGCACGGCGCTGGGACGACGAGACCCGCGCCACGCTCGATGAGGTGCACGAACTGTTCCCCGTGCTCGGCGAGATGGGCACCCGCCTGGCCGGGGCCCTGTCCGGCGGGCAACAGCAGATGCTGGCCATCGGCCGCGCCCTGATGGCCCGGCCGCGGATCCTGCTCCTGGACGAGCCGTCGATGGGGCTCTCCCCCAAACTCGTCTCCGGCATCCTCGACGTCCTGCTCCGACTGCGCGAGGAGGGCCTGAGCCTGCTCCTCGTGGAGCAGAACGCCAAGCTCACCTTCGGCGCCACCAGCCACTGCCTGGTCATGGAGAACGGTGAGGTGGCGATGACCGGCGCCGCGCAGGAACTGAGCAGGGACGAACGCGTACGCAGGATCTACCTCGGGTTGTGACGCCCTCGAGCGCGGCGACGTGGTGGAGACGGGGCTCGCGCGACTCACACATCCCGCAGCAATGCGCTGAGGTCGAAGGTGAGCGTCTCTTCACCCGGCGCGACCACCGCGTACGAGCGCAGCAGGAAACGGCGCAGGGGTGCGGTGTCGATCTGGATGAGCGCCGCACCTTCCGGCACGCGGAACTCGATGATCGTCTGGGCCCGGCCGCACGGCCAGACGTGCACGTCACCGGCGCCCGAAGGGGTGCTCAGACCTGACTCGAGGAGGTCTCGGGCGAAGGTCCAGGGCACCGGCCTGCCGTCCAGGGACACCTCGGACGGGAAGACCAGGTGAATCGCGAGGGGGTCGGCGCTGTCATAGCGGAGCAGGACGCGGACGGCCGGCTCCCTTTCGGCGGAGGTGATGAGGCGGGCCCGTACGGACTGTTCGATCGTGAGGGACATCGGTCCGGCTCCTTCGGCGGTGGGCTGGGCGAGGCGCGGGGTGTCCGCGCCCTATGTCCGGTCGACTCGTGAAGGAGCTCGGGTATTACGCGAGTTGTCGCCGCACCTGCTGTGACCTGCGCCACTGTGGCCTGCCTCACATTCATGAACCAATCCGGCAATTCGTACATACAGTGACAAGCTCCCGATCCGCAGTGGAGTGTCCTGCCATGACCCATGGATCCGTCGGCGTCGACGCCGCGGCCTACGCGCGCGTTTACGAGGAACAGCAGACCCAGCTCGTCGCCTACGCCCGCTCGCTGACCGGCAACCCCTGGCTGGCCGAGGATGTGGTCGCCGAAGCCCACTTCAGGGTCTGGCGGCGGCTGTCGGCGGGGCACGAGATCGACAACGTCGCGGCGTACCTGATGCGCACCGTGCGCAACCTGGCCACTACCGTCGGTGGCACTCTCGCGCGTGAGACGCCGGTCGAGCCGGCTGAAGCGGACACGGGTGAGTCCGAGCAGGTCTCCGTCACCTTCTCGCCGTCCACTGTGGATCCGAGTACCCGGGTCTCCCAGGTCGACCTGCTGCGCCGGGTACTCGGCCAGTTGCCCGAGCGGTGGGTCAAGGCCCTGTGGCTGGCCGAGGCCGAGGACCAGTCGCTGGACGCGATCGGCCGCCGCATCGGTGTCGGCCGCGGCGCGACCGCGGTGCTGCTGCACCGGGCCCGCGAAGGGATGCGCCAAGCCTTCCTGCGCGCGCATCCCGGCACTCCGCGGGACCCTGCCTGCGAGATCCACTGGGAGCGCATACCCGCCCTCGTACGGGACGCGGCCGCACCCCGGCACTCGAAGCAACTGCGCACGCACATGGACGGATGCGAGGACTGCCGCGCCCGCTACCTCCTGCTCGCGCGGGCCAACAGCCACCTGGCCGCCCTGGTCGGGCCGGCGCTCCTGGTGCTGTTCCTCGGCGGAGGGGCCAAGTTCCTTGCGCCTCTGGTCACCGGGGCGGCAGCCGGGGCGTCGGGCTCGGGGGCCGGGACCGGGACCGGGCCGACCGGTTCGCATCTGGTCGCTCCGCGCTCCGCACGTACGTCGAGCGGGACCGATCACGCCGTATCGCACTCCGTATCGCACGCCGCATCTCACGTCGTCACCGGCGGGCTCAAGCTTCCCGTGGCGGTTCTCGGCGCCGTCGGTGTCGGCGTGACGGGGGCGGCCATCGGCGTGGCGCTGCTGGCCGGTGCCGGTGCCGGTGAACAGCCGTTCCCTGCGCCGCGTACCGCGACGCACCAACCCGCGGCCGTCCAGACCAATCCCCCGGCCGTTCCTGCGAGTCCACTCATGAAGGTGACCGGAGTGGGCTCCGTCCCGCTTCGGACCCCTGCGGAGCGGCACGATGCCGCCCCGCCGCAGGACGGGCCGTCACAGACGTCTCAGGAGTCCTTGGCGCCGGCAGCCGAACCCGGCCTCCCCGAGCCCCCGGAGGACCCGGCGGCGGATGGGACGCCGCCTCAGGCGGGGACCGTCACGAACCCCGCACCCGCGGCGCAGCCGGACCAGCCCTCGGCGGCGGACACACCGACCGATCCCGGGGGCGCCGCGCCGTCCGAACCGGCGGCTCCAGAACCCGATCCGGTGCGGCCCTCCCCCGAGCCCGTAACTCCCCAGCCCGTCAACCCCGTTCCGGCGGAGCCCGAGCCCAGCACCCCCGTGCCCTCCAACCCGGTGCAGCCGCCCGTCGACCCGGCCCCCGGCGAACCTGTCGCCCCGGCGCCCGTCGACCCAGCACCCAGCGAACCTGTCGATCCGCAGCCCAGCGCCCCTCTCGACCCCGGGCCCATCGATCCGCCACCCGCCGAACCCGTCGACCCCGCGCCCGTGGACCCACCGCCCCCCACGGAGCCTGTCGACCCCGCGCCAGTGGACCCACCGCCCACCACCGAGCCTGTCGACCCCGCACCCGTGTGCCATGACATCCTCCGCGGCGACATCACCGTCACCATCTGCCACACAGCTGGTGGATAGGGGATCGCGCGCCCGCACCATGGCGGTCAGAGGCCGCAGTCACGAAGGCTGTGCGCCCCGCAACGGAACCTCCCGGATCAGCCAGGACACCCCGAACGTCACCGCGCACAGCGCCGCGGTGCCGAGGGCGACGCCGTGCAGTCCGTCGACGACTCCGGACCGGAACGCGTCCTGGACCGGTGCCGGCAGGTCCTGCAGAAGCTCGGGCGTGAGTTCACCGCCGGTCAGTCGCTGTCCGTCGGCGCCGAGACGGTCCGTGACCGTGGCGGCGAGACGGTTCGTGTAGACGGAGCCGAGGACCGCGATGCCGAGTGAGCCGCCGATGGTGCGCAGCAGGGTCAGTGTGCCGCTGGCCGCACCCATGTCCCGCGGTTCGGCACTGTTCATCGTGATCAGCATCGTCGGCTGCATCAGACAGCCGATGCCCACGCCGAGCACGAACGTGAGCCCGGAGGCCAGCCCCGCCGTCGTGCCGGTGCCGAGCGTCAGCAGGGCCAGGGCCCCCACCGTTGCCAGCGCGCCGCCCGCGATCGGGTAGCCGCGGTAGCGGCCGCCCTCGCCCACACGCCGTCCGATGACGAGCTGCGAGCCGATCATGCCGAGCATCAGCGGAACGAGCAGCAGACCGCTCTGCGTGGACGACAGACCCTGCACGAACTGCATGTACTGCGGCAGATAGCTCGCCGCCGCCAGCATCGCCGCACCCGTGACGAAGCTCAGGACCTGCGCCACCGTGAAATTGCGGTCGCGGAACAGCCGGGGCGGGATCACCGGATCCGGGACGCGCCGTTCCACGCGTACGAAGGCGGCGACCGAGGCCACGGACACCAGACCGAGACCGATGATCTGCGGTGAGGTCCACGCGTACGTCGTCCCCGCCCAGGTCGCGAGCAGTGTCAGCGCGAGGATCGCGACCGTCAGGAGTCCCACGCCGGCGAGGTCGATCCGCGCCTTCGTGCGTTCGGCGCGCAGCCGCACCCCGAAACCGATGAGGGCCAACGCCACGGCTCCGACCGGCACATTGACGTAGAACACCCAGCGCCAGTCCCACTGGTCGGTGAGGAAGCCGCCGAGCAGCGGTCCGCCGATGGTCGCGGCGGGCAGCAGGACCCCGATGAGCGCCTGGGCGCGGCCGGCCTCCGCCGGCGCGAGGAGTGTGCCGATGAGGGAGAGGGCTCCCACGAACAGACCGCCCGCACCCACGCCCTGCAGCGCCCGGAACGCGATCAACTGCCCCATGTCCTGGGCGAGTCCGCACAGCACAGAGCCGACAAGGAAGAGGGTGATGGCTGCCAGGTAGCTTCCCTTGCGCCCGTACAGATCGCCGGCCTTGCCCCAAATCGGTGTGGAGACGGCCATGGTGAGCAGATAGGCGGTGAGCACCCAGGACAGCTGGTCGAGCCCGCCCAGGTCACCGACGATGGTGGGCAGGGCGGTGCCGACGATGGTGCCGTCGAGCGTGGCGAGCACGATGCCGAGCAGCAGGCCGAGGATGACGAGTCGGGAAGGCGGGGCGGGGTGCTCGTCGGTCGTGGCGCTGTCGGGCTGCTTCGCGTCCGTGAGGTGCTTCATGGTGTCTCTCCGGTTCCGGTTCGCAGTCCGCTCAGGCGACGTATGAGCGAAGGGACTTGGCGTCGCGCAGGGCGTGGGCCCACCAGGCGAGCTGATCGAGCAGCGCCTTCGCGGCGGTGTCGGCGCCCTGGTCCGTGACCGCACCGGACTCGTCGAACCGGGACCAGGCCTCGTGGAAGCTGACCGTGTTGCGGATGGTCGTGGCGTTCAACTCGGCCATGACGACCCGAAGATGCTCCACCGCGCGCAGGCCGCCCGACAGCCCCCCGTACGAGACGAAAGCGACGGGCTTGCCGTGCCACTGCTCGTTGTGCCAGTCGATGGCGTTCTTCAGCGACGCCGGATAGCTGTGGTTGTACTCGGGCGTGACGAGCACGAACGCATCGGCGGCGGCGAGCCGCGGCGACACGAGGGCGAGTGCCTCCGTCGTACCGGCCGGCGTCTCCTGGCCGAAGGCCGGCAGGACGGCCGGCAGCGGGGTCTGCGCGAGGTCGATGACATCGGCCTCCATGTCCTCGCGCTGCTCGAGGTGGCTGCTGAGCCAGTTCGTCACGACCGGCCCGAAACGGCCCTCGCGGGTGGAGCCGACGAGTACGGCGACGCGGAGTGACGTGGTGGTGGCAGGCATGGCAGACCCCCTGGTTGTGTACGGCGTATCCCGTTGAGTACAACGTACACATCGATGTGTACGCCGTCCACTACGAGGGATACGCTGTACACGACCTCGCCCGAGGAAGCTGTACGTCACATCCCGCGAAGAAGAGGAGCTGCGCCATGGCGGCCGGGAAGCAGGACGAGAGCAAGGCCGGGAAGCAGGACGGGAGCAAGGTCGTGGAGCCCTCCCTCTGGGAGCGCCTGGAGCGGCCCGCGCCGGTGTCCCGAGCCTCACTGAGCCTGGAGCGGATCGCCGCCGCCGCCGTCGAGATCGCCGACGAGGAGGGCGCCGCCGCCGTCACCATGCGCCGTCTCGCCACGAAGCTCGGCGTCGCCCCCATGGCGGCCTACCGTCATGTGGCCGGCAAGGACGACCTCTGGGCGCTCATGATCGACCAGGTCTCCCGGCAGCTGACGGCGCCGGACGAGGCCTCGGGCTGGCGGGACGTGCTGCACTCCTTCGCCCTGCAGACACGGGAGTTGATGCTGGCGCACCCGTGGATGGGTTCCGTTCCGCTGATCTCGCTCACGCCGTCGCGGATGGCCGTGGCCGAACAGCAGCTGGCGGCACTCGCCGCGTGCGACCTGGATGCCGACTCGATGATGGCCGCCTTCCGGACCGTCAACTCCTATGTGCACGGTTCGACGCAGGCCGAGATCATCCTGCGCGAGTACCAGGAGCGGCACGGCTGGGCCGGCGGCGTCGAGACCCGGGAGGCGCTCGCTCCGCAGATGAACTACCTGATGAGCACGGGCCGTTACCCCGCGTATGAGCGTTACGGCAGGGAGGCGGCGCGCAAGGACGACCACACCTGGGCGTTCGAGTTCGGCCTCGACTGCGTACTCGACGGCATCGCGAAGCGCCTCGGCATCTGATCGTCTTCGCGCTCGGCGCGGGTGGCCACGGTGACGACCCTGTCGCCCACCGGCGGCGTCGCGAGGGCCGGACGGCGGCGACGGCCAGGGCCGCCACACCCGCCGCGGTCCGCACGGGGTCGGGCCGAGTGCGCAGACTCAACGGTCACCGAGTTCGCCGCGCACCCTGCGGGAGGGCGTGAAGGCGTACAGGGTCAGGGCCTCGGGCGGGTCGGCGAGGCCCGGGCCGCCGGCGCGCACCCAGGCGGTGATGTCCGCGGCGGCGTCCGGGTCGTTGACCTGGCCGAGCCACACCGGGCGGCCGCCGGCCCGCCTTCCTGCGGCGGAGGGCTGGATGACGAGGACATTGGCGCGTTCGCAGACGTCAAGGCAGTCGCTGCGGCGCACCAAGGCGACACCGGCGAGCGCCGCGCGCAGGTCGGCGGCTTGGGCCTCGTGGTCCAGATAGGGGACCTTGGCCGCCGTGCCACAGCAGCAGCCCCGGCAAACAGTCACGGTGGGACGCGCCGGTCCGGCCTCGGGCGCGGGCGCGCGGTTTCGGCGGCTCATGCGCCGGCCTCGGCCGAGCGTGCCGCGCGGCGCCAGGCCGCATCGCGCAACAGGCGCAGGCCGTTGAGCCCGACGATGACCGTGGAGCCCTCGTGGCCGAGCACCCCGAGGGGCAATGGCAGCGTGCCGGCGAGGTCCCAGATGACCAGGCCGGTGATGAAGGTCCCGGCGATCACCAGGTTCTGGATCACCAGGCGGCGGGCGGCGCGTGAGAGCGCCACGACGGTGGGAACGGTGGCGAGTTCGTCGCGGACGATGACCGCGTCGGCGGTCTCCAGGGCGAGGTCGGAGCCGGCGCGGCCCATGGCGATGCCGGTGTGGGCGGCGGCCAGGGCGGGGGCGTCGTTGACTCCGTCGCCGACGACGAGGACTTTGCGGCCGTCGGCCTCCAGGCGGCGTACCGCGTCGACCTTGTCCTCGGGCAGCAGGCCGGCGCGTACGTGGTCGTCCTCGATGCCTGCCTCGGCGGCGAGGTGGGCCGCGGCGCGTGGGTTGTCGCCGGTGAGCAGCAGCGGCGGTGTTCCGGTGAGCGTGCCGAGCGCGGTGACGGTGGCGGCGGCGTCCGGGCGCAGGCGGTCGGCAACGGCCAGCAAGCCGACCGGAGTTCCGTCGCGCCGTACGAGGATCACAGTGTGTCCACGCTCCTCGTACGGCGCGACGATGCGCGCCATGCGTTCGGGGTCGTTGGCGGTGGATCCCGTCAACAGGCGGGCCGGAGCGCCCACTTCGACCGTCCGGCCCTCCACGGTGGCCTTGACCCCGACGCCCGGGGTGGAGGTGAAGTGGTGAGCCGCCGGCACAGGGAGGCGTCGCTCGCGGGCCGCGTCGACGACCGCCCGGGCCAGCGGGTGCTCGCTGGGGTGTTCGGCCGCGGCCGCCAGGGCCAGCAGGCCGGCCTCGTCCAGATCGCCGCCCTCCAGCGGGCGGACCACGGTCACACGCGGGGTGCCTTCCGTGAGCGTGCCGGTCTTGTCGAGGGCGACGGCATCGACCTGCCCGAGGCGTTCCATGACGACGGCCGACTTCACCAGGACTCCGTGGCGTCCCGCGTTGGCGATGGCCGAGAGCAGCGGCGGCATCGTGGCGAGGACGACCGCGCACGGCGACGCGACGATCATGAAGGTCATCGCCCGCAGCAGCGAACCGGTCAGCTCCGCGCCGAAGGCGAGCGGGACGAGGAAGACCGCGAGGGTCGCGGCGACCATGGCGAGCGAGTAGCGCTGTTCGACCTTCTCGATGAACAGCTGGGTGGGCGCCTTGGTCGCGGACGCCTCCTCGACCAACGCGACGATACGGGCGATCACCGAGTCGGACGCGTCCCGTTCGACGGCGATCCGCAGGGCGCCGGCGCCGTTCAGCGTCCCGGCGAACACTTCGTCGCCGGCCCGCTTGGCCACCGGCAGCGGCTCGCCGGTGATGGTGGCCTGGTCGATCTCGCCGGCACCGTCGAGGACGCGGCCGTCCGCGCCGACGCGCTCTCCGGGCCGTACGAGGATGGTGTCGCCGACCACGAGAGAGGCCGTGGCCACGGTCTCTTCGCCGCCGTCGGCGGTCAGGCGGGTCGCGGTGGCGGGGGCGAGGTCGAGCAGCCCGCGTACGGCGTCTTCGGTACGTGCGGTGGCCAGCGCCTCCAGAGCCCCGGAGGTGGCGAAGATGACGATCAGCAGGGCACCGTCCATGACCTGCCCGATCGAGGCCGCGCCCAGCGCGGCGACGATCATCAGCAGGTCCACGTCCAGGGTCTTCTCCCGCAGTGTCCGCAGCCCGGACCATGCGGGCTCCCAGCCTCCGCTCACATACACGAGGGCGTAGAGCGGGCCCCACAACCAGGCGGGAGCGCCCGCCAGTTGGAGCGGCAGGGCGAGCAGGAACAGCGCCAGGGCGACTGCGGCCCAGCGGGCTTCGGCGAGCGCGAGCACTCTGGTGCGGCGGCGCGGGATACCCGGCCGGGCGGACCTCGCCGTGGTTTCCGGGCGCTGGAGGAGGGCTGAAGGCATGCCGAAGTGACCCTTCGCGTACGGCGGACGGCTTCCTTTCCACCGTACAGGAACACCTGAACAGGTCTTCAGGTATGCCGGGTAGGATGGCCGCCATGGGTCACGGAACGGACGCCAAGCACGTCGCCACCGCTCGCGAACGACTGGACGCCGTGGGCACGGCGGACGTGGCCGCGACGCTCCAGGCCCTGGCCACGCCCTCCCGGCTCAGGATCCTCGCCCGACTCCAAGAGGGCCCCTGCTCGGTCGGCGATCTCGCCGAGGCCGTCGAGATGGAACCGTCCGCCTGCTCCCACCAACTGCGTCTGCTGCGCAATCTGGGCCTGGTGACCGGCGAGCGCCGCGGCCGGTCGATCGTCTACGCCCTGTACGACAACCACGTCGCCGAACTCCTCGACCAGGCCCTCTACCACGTCGAGCACCTCCGCCTCGGGCTGCACGACGCACCGGGCGAGCAGCCAGGCACCTAGGTGCTGTTGCGAGAGCGCCGGTCACCGCCAGGTCGATGTCCGATTGCCGCCGGTGTGGTCCGGCTCGGTTGATCACACTTGCGGCATGACGATTCGATCGGCGACGGACTCGGTAACCATCCTCACCGGCATGTACGCGGCTGAGGCGGAGTATCTGGCGGCCGGAGGCCCGGGTGAGGCCCCGTTCGACCTGCTTGCCCCCTTCTTCGCGCCTGATGTCGTGCTGCACCAAGCCGATGCTCTGCCCTATGGCGGGACGTGGCGTGGCCATGAGGGCATGGAAAGGTTCTTCCTTGCGATGAGCCAGGTGTGGGAATCGTTCGACATGGCGGATCAGGAGTTCCTCGCCACCGGCGAGACAGCGGTGGTGCTCACTCAGGTCCGAGCTCGCGCCCGCGCCACCCGGCGCGAGCTCGCGTTCCCGCTTCTGCAGAGGATCAAGGTCGAGGGTGGGCGGATCTCTGAAGTCCGCCCCTTCTACTGGGACACCGAGGCCATTGCCGTCGCCTGCGAAGAATCCGGTGGCCGTCGGGGTCGGTGAGTCACGACGCCTTCGGGCCCCGAGGCCGCCCGGGCGCTTCGCCGGGAAACTCAGAGGTTTTCACGCGGACTGCTCGGCCGGCGGACCTGGTAGCGGAGGTGCGTGACGTCCCGGTCCTCGAGCCGTCGGACGAGGTCGAGTTCGATGTGATCACCACCGAGGTGGTCGAAGAGCCGTCGGCCGTCACCGAGAAGGACCGGCACCAGGTGGATCTCCATCTCGTCCAGCTGCCCTGCCCGCAGGAGCGCTTGGGCCGCGCCCGCCCCATGGACCATGACCGGCCGGTCCCCGGCAGCGGCGCGGGCCTGACGGGCACAGTCCTCGGCATCGGTGACGAATCGCGCGTGGCCGAGTGGCGCGTCCCCTTCGTCCGCCCGATGGGTGAGGACGAAGATCGGCACCCCGTCGTGGTGATCGCCCTGCCAGCGCCCGGCGAGTTCGAAGGTCCGTCGGCCGGAGATCAACGCGCCGGTCGCCAGCGCCTCTTGATAGACCTGCCCGCTGGGACCGTCCGAGTGCCGGTCGTCGAGCCAGTTGAACAGACGTCCACCTCCGCGGCCGAGCTCCTGGCCCGGCCGATCGTCCGGACCGGCGATATAGCCGTCGAGCGACATCGACATGTACAGCCGAATCGGATTCCTCATCCTGGCCTCCCTCTCTCCTCCACGACGTGGGGATGCTCCGCTTCCCGCCCCATGGGAGCGGGGAGGTCACAGAGGTAGACGTCAGGGGGCAGGTGAACTCATCGGCCGGACGAGGTCCGTGCCCAGCTCCGGAAGATTCCGGGACCGGGCACGGACCTGTTCAGCGACCTGTCACTTCGGTACGAATTTGACGTAGCTGGTGCGCAGATAGCTGCTGCCCGCACCGTTGGAGACCGTCACGTCGCCGGACGAGCCCGCGGTGAACTCGTAGGTTCCCAGCGAGATCCACCGGTTTCCGTCCGCGGTCTGCCCCAGGTCCACGGCGTCGGTGCCGCCCGCGTGGGTGACGGTGTACCGGGCAGCCGTGGTGCTGTTCGGATGGTTGGGCACCCATGCGAACACCTCGTAGCTGCCGGCGTCCCTCAGCTCGGGACGCCAAGTCGCCGTCGCCGACGTGTCGTTGGTGCTGCGCGTCTTGGAGCCCAGCCATCCGGCGACGCTCGACCCGGACCAAGTGCCCTTCTCGGTGTAGGCCGGGTCCTCGATGCCGATGACGCTCATGGGCAGCGGTGTCACCCGTACCGGAGTCGGCCTCGACTCGTTGCCTGCCTGGTCCACCGCGGTGACGGCCAGCTCGTGCCCGGTGTTGTTCGTCAGACCCTCGACCGGGAAGCCCAGCGCCCGCAGGTGCGCGTCGACCGGGTTGCCGAAGGGCTCGTCGGTGATCCGCTTGCCGTCCACGTATACGTGGTAGCCGTGCAGGTCCACCTCGAGGCTCTGCTCCCAGTACAGCACCGCCCCCTTGTTCGTCGCCTCCGCGGTCACGCCGCCCGGCGGTGCCGGCGGCTTCATGTCGGCCGGTACCTTCACCGCCAGCGGTGCCGAGGGCGCCGATTCGTTGCCGGACCGGTCTACCGAGGTCACGGTCACCTTGTGGGACTGGCCGGCCAGCATCTCGTACAGGCGGAACGCGTCGCGCCGCACCGGCTTCCAGGTGATCCGGCGTCCGTCCAGGTAGACGTGGTGCCCGAGGACGTCGCCGCCCTGGAGGGGGCTCCAGCGCACGTGGAGCACGGCGTCGCCGTTCGACGCGTTCGGCCGGACGAACGCCTGCGGATTCTGCGGCGCGGCGGGTCGGCGGGTGTCGTCCGCGGGCGCGGGAAGGAACTTGACGGCGTCCGCGTGCATCAGCCCTTGGGCGCCCTCCTCCCTGCCGAGTTCCACATGACCGTCGGTTCCGGCGTCGAACGCGAAGTTGCCGAGCCGCACCCAGCGGTCCGTGCCGCCGCTCGTATCCGCCTTCACTTCGGTGGTGCCGCCCGCATGGGCGACGGTGTAGGCGGCCGGTTCGGGCGTCTCCGCGCCCACCCGCACGAACTTGACCACGTTGGTACGCAGATAGTTGGCGCGGGCGGCGTTCGACACCGTGACGTGTCCGCCGGTGCCTGCGGCGAACTCGTACTCGCCGAGCTCGACCCAGTCGTTGCCCCCGGTGGTCTGGTTGACGTCCGTGGCATCCGATCCGCCGGCGTAGGTGACGGTGAACCGGGCCGCGGTCGTGCTGACGGGGTTGGCCGGCGACCACGCGTACACCTTGTACGTGCCGGCTTCCTTGAGGTCCGCACGCCAAGTGGCGGTCGCCGAGGTGTCGTTGCTCGTCCGGGTGGGGGTTCCGTCCCAGCCGCGGAGGCTGGACGCGGCCCATCGGCCGGTCTCCGTGTACCCGGAGGTGTGGGTGCCGACGACTGTCTCGCTGTCGCCCGCGGAATCCGGCAACCAGGCGTAGACGTCGTACGTGGTGCTCTTGGACAGCTCGGGCGTCCAGCGCGCGGTCGAGCCGGCGGCGGCCCAGCGGGTACCGGTCCCCCGCCATCCCGTGACGGTGTCCGAGGCGCGCCACGTGCCCTGCTCGCGGTAGCCGTCGTCACCGTTGTCGACGACCACGGACGGCACGAACTTCGCGGCGTCGGCGCGCAGTACACCCGAGCCCGACGGGCCGCCGGTCAGGCGTACGCCGCGGCCGGCGCCGGGCGTCATCCGGTAGGAGCCGAGACTGACCCACTGCTGGCCGGCCTCCGTCTGGTCGACGACGACGTCGGTATCTCCGCCGTCATGCGTGACGGTGTACGTGGCGGCTTTGTGCCCGGTCTCGAGGAAGCTCGGATTCCACACGAACACCTCGTACGGCTGGGCGGACTTCAGCTTCGGGGTCCACCGGGCCGCGGCCCCGGGGTCCTCGGAGCGGCGGACCTCCTTGTCCTGGTAGCCGAAGACCTGGCGGTGCCCGTCGGTGATCTCGTCCGTCCAGCTGCCCGTTTCGGTGTACGCGCTGTCGCCGTTGTCAACCACTACGGCGTCCGCGGACTCGTCGTCGGCGGAGGTCACGGGCGCGTAGTAGCGGAAGTAGTCCCACGTGGTCTCGCCCGGCAGGTTGGTCTCGTCGACCGGGGAGGTGTAGCCGAGTGTGGTCAGCCAGATGTTCTGCAGTCCGTGCGGACCAGCCTTCGGGAGGGTTTGGGTCAGCTTGCCGTCGATGTAGTAGCGCACCTCGGTGGGGGTCCACTCGAAGCCGTACGTGTGATAGCCGTCGGACGAGTCCGGCCCGGTGTACGGCCGGCCGGGGTTGCCCACGTGGTGCGGCACGAACCAGTGCGAGACCTGGGTGAACTCGTCGGGTTTGTGCGAGTCGACCTCGAAGCCGTCGATCTCGTTCACCCGGTTGTTGGGGCCCTTGTACTCGGGGGTGTCCGGCACATAGTCGGCGAGACCGGTGGTCCACATCGCGGAGTGGAAGCCCTGGTCCCCCCAGAGCTGGGCGCGTGTCTCGTAGTAGCCGTAGCCGAAGGTCCGCTTGCTGATCACACCGCCGCAGGTGTACTCCTTGCCGTCGCGGTCCTCGCGCCGTAGAGCGATGCGCATCAGTCCCTCGGACACGGAGACGTTGTCCGGGCTGTTCGAGCAGATCGCCTTCTCGCTCTCGCGGTAGTGCCACTCCGCTTCGTCGAGGCCCTCGCCGCCTGCGCCGACGCCCTCGAACTCGTCGGACCAGGCGAGTGCGTATCCAGGCACCGGTGCACCGGCAGGCGCCGCGGCCTCGGGGACCGCAGCGGCCGGGGCGGCGGGGGTCGCGGACGACCCGGGTACGAGGGAGAGGGCCACGGTGGCCGCCAGGACGGCGGCCACCACCGTTCTGCGGACGTTCACAACACAGGCCTCCTGTAAAGGCGTCGGCTGATTCAGGAACGGACGAACTTGACGGCGTCGGCGCGGATACATCCCGGGCCGTCCCGGTCGATACGGACGATGTAGGTCGTGCCGCTCTTCAACGTGTGCGCGCCGAGCGGCACCCAGGCGCTGCCGGGCACAGTGAGGTCCACGCGCGTACGGCTCAGTGCGGTGCCGCCGTCCCACACGCTCACGGGAGCGTCGGCCTGTCCTCCGTCCCCGCCCGCGCGGAAGAAGTACCCCTGGTAGGTGCCGTCGGCCGGCGGGGTGAACGTCCAGCGGCCGGCGCTGCCCGTGTCGCACGAGAACCTTCCGGTGAGCCGGCCGAACGCGGGCAGCCCCGATGGGCTCCAACCGGTGCCGGTCTCCGAGTAGCCGCTCGGTGCGTCGTTGTCCGCGTACACATCGCGGGCGTAGTGGCGGACGTAGTCGAACTGGACCTTGCCCGGCAGCGCGCTCTCGTCGACGCCCGGCGAGTCGTTTGCGTCGAAGGCGATGGCTGTCAGCCAGGTGTTGAGGAAGTTGTGCGGATAGGTGCCGGGCGCGTACGGCTGCGACCACTTGAGCACCCCGTCCACGAAGAACTTGACGGAGTCCTCGAGCCATTCGAATCCGTACGTGTGCCAGTCAGCCGAACTGTCGAAGCCGAGACCGTAGATCTTGCTGGTGAACGTGCCCTGGGTCCACGCGATGACGTTGTGGCGAACCTTGTCCGGCACATGCGAGTCGATCTCGAACCCGTCGATCTCGGTGCGCGGTTCGGTTCCGCTGCCCGCTTCGGCCGCCCAGAAAGCGGAGTGCCAGCCGCTGCCGGTGTTGGTCCGCACCCGGGTCTCGTAGTAGCCGTACCGGGTCTTGCGCTTACTGATCAGACCGCCGCCGGTGTAGAGGTCCATGCTGTCCACCTGCCGCGCGCAGCCGGCACCCGCCTTGTCGCGCGGACACAGATGGACGGTCATCGCGCCACCGCCGACGGTGACGTTCTCGGGCCGCTGCTGACTCCAGCCCTTCGTATCCGTGCGGTAGTTCCACTCGCTCGTGTCCACGGCCGTGGTGTTGAACTCGTCCGCCCAGACCAGTTCGTACGAGGGGGTGGGCGGGGCGGCGACCGCCTGGTCGGGGGCGGCGACCGTCCTGTAGGGGACGGTCTGCTCCGCCCCAGGAGCGGGAGTGGCCGCTCCCGGGGCGCCGACGGTCAGCGCCAGCGCGGCTGCGATGCCCGCGAGGCCGGGTCTCCTTCTCACCTTCACGATGCGGTCCTTCCAGACGACGTTGTCCGTGCCGGCTCGTGCGTGTGGGGTGGCGGATGGTGCGGATGGTGCGGTGTGCGGCATTCGTCAGGGGGATGTCATCGCGGCGTCGTCGCCTCTCTCGGGAAGCAGCGTGCGGGCAGATCTCTCAACGCAGCGTGCGGGCAACCGACTTCCTTCCGGAAGGAAGCCAGATCCCTATTGTGGATATCGCATGCGAGTCTGTCGAAGCGTAGGAGTGTTCATGGGTAGCGTCAATCAATCTGCCTCACATCAGCGATACCTGACGGTTCTTCAGCGCAGAGCGGTGCCGGATGTGTGCGTGAGGAGACCCAGCGTCTGACGGGTGGGCAGCGCCTCCCAGTCACCGTGGGCCCCCACGCAGAAGGCCCCGGCGGTGACCCCGCGCCGCAGACGCTCCGCAGGGGGCAGATCGTCCAGGAGGGCGGAGAGATAGCCGGACACGAAGGCGTCGCCGGCACCGACACTGTCGACCACGGCGACCGGGAGAGCGGCCTGGTGGTGTTCCGCGTCCGCAGTACGGCAGTGCGCACCGGCGGCGCCCTCGGTCACGACGACCTCGCCGATCCCGTGGCCGAGCAGCTCGGACACGGGCGCCGACGCATCCGTGAGGATGTCGAGTTCGTCGTCCGAGGCGAACACGATGTCGGCGTACGGCAGCAGGGGCCGCAGCAGCCGCGCGGCTTGCGGCCGAGTCCACAGGCGGCCGCGGTAGTTGACGTCCACACTCACCCGGACTCCCGCGGCGTGCGCGGCTTCCGCCGCCGCGAGCGTCGCAGCCCCGGCGGCCGGCGAGAGCGCCGGAGTGATCCCGGTCAGGTGGAGCAGGGCCGGGGACGCGTCCTCCAGTGCGGCGAGGCATTCCTCGGCGGTGAGCAGCGAACCGGCCGATCCCTTGCGGTGGTAGCTGACCCGGGTGACGTCGTGCAGCGGCTGGTCGAAGGCGACGAGGCCGGTGAACGACTCGGCAGTGGACCGGATGAAGCGGGTGTCGACCCCTTCGGCGCGCAGAGTCCGGCTGATCAGCCGGCCGGGCTGGTCCTCGCCGACCACGCCGAGCCAGGCGGCCTCATGGCCGAGCCGGGCAAGACCGATGGCGACATTGCTTTCGGAGCCGGCCACGGACAGCCGCGCCACTCCGCCGAGTTCCATGGGTGCGGAGGTGCGGACGGACACCATTGCCTCGCCGATGGTCAGCACGCCACTCATCGCGTCTCCCGCCCACGGTCGCGGCCCGCACCGCGGCCGGGTGCCACGGCTTCGAGGAACAGAGCGGCGCGAGCGGCCAGTTCGTCGTACGCCTGCGAGGTGTCGCTGGTCCCGGCGACGCCGATGA
Organism: Streptomyces sp. N35; assembly: GCF_016464295.1. Classification (NCBI taxonomy): domain Bacteria; kingdom Bacillati; phylum Actinomycetota; class Actinomycetes; order Kitasatosporales; family Streptomycetaceae; genus Streptomyces; species Streptomyces sp. N35. The sequence continues at coordinate 23,094 of NZ_JAEIMH010000072.1, forward strand.
GCGGTGATCCGACGCCGACGGCGGCAGCGCCCGCCGCGAGGTACTCGGGCGCTGTCCGCGCGTCGACGCCGCCGACTGCGACGAGGGGTGCTTCGGGCAGGGGCGCCCGTAGTTCACGCAGGTAGCCGGGGCCGTGCAGTGCGGCCGGAAAGACCTTCACCGCCACGGCTCGCAGATCCAGCGCGGCGATGACCTCGGTGGGGGTCAACGCCCCGCACAGGAGCGGCGTCCCGTTCGCGGCGGCCCGCCGGGCGCCCGGTGTGACCCCCGGCGTGACGACGAAGCCGGCACCTGCGGCCGAGGCGGCATCGGCCTGAACGGCGGTCAGTACGGTCCCCGCGCCGAGGAGCACGTCTGGCGGGCACTGCGACCGCGCGCGTGCGAGCGCGTCGAGGGCGCCCGGCGTGGTCAGGGAGACCTCCAATGCCGTGACACCGGCGTGGACCAAGGTGCGGATGCAACGCAAGGCGCGATCGGGGCTGTCGGCACGGATGATGGCCAGCAGTCTCCGCTGCGCGATCTCTTCCAGATGCACGAGATGTCCGGTTCCGGGCCGCGACGTCAGGGAGCGCGGTCCTGTGAAGGGCTTGACCAGCCCACCATTGATGGATGTTTAATTCACCATGCGCAAGTGCTGAATCGCAATACGAATCTCGTAGTCCGGAGGAATCATGCGGGTCACCCAGGTGCGTACCTACGTCCTCAAACAGCCCACGGAGACCGCCTACTTGGGCAAGCTGAACGACGGTTCGGCGCCCGCGCCGGACCAGGGCTACTTCGTGCGCCCGCCATGGCGAAGCCTGTACTCGGCCTCCATGGAGACGGTCCTCGTCCGCGTCACGACCGACGAAGGCGTGGAAGGCTGGGGCGAGGCGCTCGCACCGGTCGGCCCCGAGGTCGTCGCCGCGATCATCGACCGCATGCTGGGGCCGTGGCTCGTGGGCCGGGATCCGCTGCAGGTACGCCCGTTGTGGGACGGCATGCGCGATCTCATGCGTGAGCGGGGCCACTTGGCGGGCCATCAGGCGGACGCCCTGGCCGCACTGGACATCGCCCTGTGGGATCTGGCGGGCAAGGCGGCGGGGCTCCCCGTGGCCCAGCTCCTCGGCGGGGTCTACCGGACCGAGATCCCCGCCTACATCTCCGGACTGCCCGAGCCGACGGACGAGGGGCGCGCCGAGCTGGCAGCCGACTGGGCGAAACGCGGAGCCTCCATGGTGAAACTCGCCCTGGGCAACGGCGTCGAGAAGGACCTCGCCACGTACGACGCGGTGGCCGCCGCCGCGCCGGGCCTGGGCATCGCCATCGACGCCCACTGGGTCTACTCGCTGCCGCAGGCCCTCGAACTGGGACATGAACTCGACCGCCGCCGCGCCCTGTTCTTCGAGGCTCCCCTCGCGCCCGAGGACATCGCGGGGCACCAGGAGCTGGCGTCCCGGGTCACCACACCGATCGCGGTCGGTGAGGCGCTGCGCAACCGCTACGAGTTCCGCGACTGGTTCGACCGCAGGGCCACCGGCCTCGCTCAGCCGGACGTCGCCCGCACCGGCATCACCGAGGCCATGACGGTCGCCACGCTGGCCGACGCCCGCCACATCCCCGTGGCGTGCCACCACTCCGTGGGTCTCGGCGTGGCACTCGCCGCCGGACTGCAAGTGGCCGCGGCCGTGGCAGACAGCCCCTTCTTCGAACTGCAGCCCACGACACTGCCCTTCGCCCAGCGGATTCTGCGCACCCCGATCACCCACACAGCCTCCGGGTTCACCTTGCCGCAGGGTCCGGGCCTTGGCATCGACATCGACCAGGAGGTCCTCGACGGCCTCGTTCAGGGAGGCTGACCATGACACGCACCGCCACCCCCATCGGGCTCGTCCCGATTCTGGCCACGCCGTTCACCGCTTCCGGTGAGCTGGATCTGCCGTCGCTGCGCTCCCTGGTGGAGTTCCAACTCGACGCGGGCGTGGACGGATTGGCGGTCTTCGGCATGGCGAGCGAGGGCTTCGCGCTGGCCACCGACGAACGGTCCGTCATCCTGCGTGCGGTCAGAGAGGTGGCGGGAGCCGGCGTGCCGATCGTCGCCGGGGTGAACGGCACCAGCACGGTGGTGGCCATCGAACAGGCACGGCACGCCGCAGCCGGTGGCGCCGACCAGCTGATGGTGCTCCCCCCTTACCTCGCGAAGCCCAGTCAGCAGCAACTCATCGAGTTCTTCGGCGAAGTGGCCACGGCGACCGACGCCACGGTCATGGTGCAGGACGCCCCCGGGGTCACCGGCGTCGCGATCGACGTCGCGACGATGACGGCTCTGGGCCACATTTCCGGTATCACCTCGGTGAAGGTGGAGGCACCGCCCACCCCCGTCAAGGTGGCGGCGGTCACCCGTGCTCTCGACGAACTGGCGGTGCTCGGCGGCCTCAACGCCGCCTCGCTGATCGAGGAGTACGACAACGGCAGCGTGGGCACCATGCCGGCCTGCGAGTTCTCCGATCTGCTCCGCGCCATCCTCGACGATCTGGCGGCCGACCGGCGTACCGAGGCGCGTGCGGCGTTCGGCAGGCTGCTGCCGCTCATCCATCTCGGCATGCGCCCGGGCCAGGCATGGGCGGTGCACAAGGAGGTGCTGCGCAGACGCGGGATCATCGCGTCGGGCCGGGTGCGGCTCCCGGCGCAGGAACTCGAGCCGGTGACGGCCCGGGCGCTGGACGAGATCCTGGCCGAACTGCGCCTGCCTTCCTGGCAGAAGGTGCCCGTGTGAGCCGGTCGGTGCTGCTGATCGGCAGCTCCTCGCCGATCGGCCGGGCCATCGCCGCCGCCTTCGCCGGGGCGGGAGACAGCGTCGTCGGCGTCTCGTTGGACGGCGAAAGAGGCCCGCACCTGGCCGAGTCGCTCGCTCTCGACGTCAGCACCGAGGAAGGGGCGGACGCGGCGGTCGGCCGCACCGTGGAACGGCTCGGTTCCCTGGACGTCCTGGTCCTTGCCGCAGCGGTGATGGCGCCGGCGCCGGCCCATGCCGTCACCGCCGAAGACTGGCACCGCGCCCTCACCAACACCTTGGACACCGCCTTCTTCCCGGCCCGGGCCGCGCTGGCCGTCCTCCCCCGGGGCGGCAGCATCGTCGCGGTCAGTTCCGTCAACGCCACCCTGGCCGCACCCTGGCTGCCCGCGTACGCGGCGGCGAAGTCCGGAGTGGAGGGCCTGGTGAGGCAGTTGGCCCTCGAGTACGGGCCGCGCGGCATCCGCGTCAATGCCGTGGCCCCGGGGATGATCGACAACGACCACCTTCCCAAGGTCACCGAGGGATATCCGCTGGGCCGCGTCGGCCGGCCCGCAGACGTCGCCGGCGCGGTGCTCTACCTCGCGGCGGCCGGCTTCGTCACCGGCGTCGTCCTGCCGGTCGACGGCGGCCTGTCGATCGCGTCCCCCGCGGCGTTTCTCCGCCCCGACCTGCGGCGCAAGTTCCTCGAGGACTGACCGGAACCAGGGATGAGGGAGCGGGGGGGGGCCAGGGGCCCCCCCCCCCCTCGGGCGGGGGGGGGGGGGGGGGGGGCCCGGGGGGAGGGCCGGGG
>NZ_JAEIMH010000072.1:26669-31183 GCF_016464295.1 Streptomyces sp. N35
CGTCCCGGGCGTACGACCGGGACGCCTCTCCCCTAACCCAGGGGCACCCGCGGCTGCGGTGCCCGGGCCATGGTGAAGCCCAGCGCGACGGACACCTCGTCGGCGGCCTCGACGACCATCAGGGCGAGCTCGCGCAGGCGCTGAGGGTCGTCCAGTTCGGAGAGAGGACCGCTCACGGACAGTGCCGCCACCACGTCCCCTCCACGGCCGCGGATCGGGGCGGCGACACAGGCCCGCCCGAAGGCGAGTTCTTCGATCTCCGTCGCGTAACCGCGGCTGCGCGCCTCGGCCAGCGCGCTCTCCATGGCGGACAGCTCGGTGATCGTGTGCGGGGTGTAGGCGATACCGAGCCCCTTGGCGTAGAACTCTCGTACATACTCCGGGGGTTGTGCCGACAGGAACGTCTTGCCCATGCCGGTGGCGTGCAGCGGCGCCGTACGTCCGGCCATGGTGAACGACTTGGGGGACTTCGTGCCCTCGAAGTTCCCGAGGTAGAACAGCTGGTCGTCGCGGAACTCCGCCAGATTCGCGCCGAGGTCGGCGACGTGGGCGAGGTTCTGGGCGATCTGCCGCGCGGCCCGGAAGATCGGCGAACTGTTGAGCGCCACCGACCCCAGGGTCACCACGGTCGGTCCCAGTCGGTACAGGCCGGTCCGGGCGTCCTGCTCGAGGAAACCCATGCGGTCCAGCGACGAGACCATGCGGGACACGGTCGACTGCCCGAGATTCGTCTGGGCGCATAGCTCGGAGATCCGCAGTTCGCTGGTCTCATCGGTGAAGCAGGCGAGAAGCGACATCGCGCGCTCGACGGCCTGCGTTCCGGCGCCGTGTTCGGCAGCCATGGTTCTCCTGTCTTGTGGGCGGCGTCGGTCGACCATTTTACATCCGGCATCCGCTTTGTGGGTTACGTTTCCACGTATGGTCCCGCCCCACGGCGGAGGCGGGGACGGCCCGCGTCACCCCTGCTCGAGGGCGGTTTCGACCTTCTTGCGCAGGTCGTTGAGGCCGCTCTGGACCCCGACCTGACCAGCGAGGATGGAAGCCACACCTTCGCCGATCGCCGTATCGATCCGAGCCGTGGTGGACAACGTGTCCCAAGCGCTGAGCCGGGCATGCTCCGCGACCGCGCCGGCGAAACCGGTCTGGAACGTGTCCTTCTGCAGGGCCTCGATCCGGTCGGCCACCTTCTTGTCGGCGGGCGGCAGCGCGGACTGCTTGTACAGGGCAGTGGCCGCGCCGAGGTCGGTGGCCACGTAGGAGATGAAGTCCCTGCTGGTCTTCTCCCCCTTGCCTGCGCTGCAGGCCAGACCCGAGCCCCAGAAGCGGTTGTACGAGGGGAGGCCCTTGGCGGTCGGCCGCTGCAGCGGGCGGATGGCGGCATGCAGCGCCGCCGGGCCGCCGTTGGACTTCACGAACGTGTTGGCCAGCGGAGCGTCGTCGTACATGACGGCCTGCCCGCGCGCGAACATGATGCGCGCGTCCGTGCGGGCGACACCCGCCTTGGTGAGCTTGGCGTCCTGGAGCTCCTTGTACCACTCGATGGCCGCAACGCTCTCCGCGTCGCCGATGGTGCACTTCAGGTCCTTGGTGACGACCTCGCTGCCCCAGCCCCACATCCAGTGCACGGCGTCCTTGAGGTCCGGGTTCTTCGTGACCGCGGCATACGGGATGAGGTCGGGGTCCTGGCGCTTGATCTTCTCCAGCGCGGTCGCGAACTCCTCCACCGTCAGACCGCTCTTGAGTCCGACCTCGTCGGCGATCCGGCCGTCACATACGAGTCCGATTCCGGAGGCCGTCAGGGGCAGCATGTACAGCTTGCCGTCGACGCGCAGTCCGTCGACCACCGCACGCGGTATCTCCATGCCTTCGGCGAGATCGGAGAGGTCGGCGAGAATCCCCATGGGGACGAGCAGTTGCCACGGACCCTGGGCAACTCCGTTGAAGGAGCCGGACTTCGCGGCAAGGGCCAGCTGGGTGGCCGCTTGGTCGTAGGGGAAGATGACCGGCTTCACCTTCTTGCCGGACTTCTTCTCCCAGCCCGCGACGACGGCCTGCCACGCCGCCTTCTGGGCGTCCTCACCGAGTGCGTTGCCGTACAGCTTGATCGTGTCGGCCTCCGACGCACCGCTCCCCGCAGCGTTGCCGGGCGTGGAGGTGGAGCACGCCGTCAGACCGAAGGCGCTGGAGAGGCCGAGTGCTCCGAGGCCCGCGAGGACTCCTCGCCGGGTCATGGCCTGCTGAGGGGCATGGTTGGACATGATGGCTCCGTCGTGTCTTTGGGGTGGGAGTCGTGCCTTGGGGTGGGAAACGGGCAGCTCAGCCCTTGACCGCTCCGGCAGCGAGGCCGGATACGAAGTACCGCTGCAGGGCGATGAAGATCAGCGCGAGGGGCAGGGAAGTGATCACCGAGGCCGCCATCAGGGCCGGCCAGTCGCCGGAACCCTCGTGGATGAAGGCCGTGGTCATGCCGACCGGGAGCGTCTGCTTGTCCGGTCCCGCCAGCGTCAGAGCGAACAGCAGATCGCTCCAGCCGCGCATGAAGGCGAACATCCCGGCCGTGACCAGACCAGGGGTGATCAGCGGAAAGATGATCCTGAACAAGATCGCCAGGTTGGAGAGGCCGTCCACCTTCGCCGCCTCGATGATCTCGTCCGGCAGTCCGTCGATGATGCCTTTGAGGAGGAACACGGTGAGCGGCAGCGTGAACGTGGTGAACGCCAGCACCACGGCCGTATACGTATAGAGGAGTCCCGCGGCGCTGAACATCAGGTACAGCGAGACCAGAAGCAGCACGCCGGGCACAAGCTGTCCGACGAGGAACATGACCATGAAGAGGTTGCGTCCGCGGTAGCGGAACTTCGACAGCGAGTACGCCATCAGTCCGGACACCAGGACCGAGACCGCCGCGGTCCCGGCCGAGACGATCACCGAGTTGCCGAGTGCGGACAGCAGCGCGGTGTCCTCGAAGAACGCGCCGAAGTTGTCGAGGGTCGGGTTGAACGGGAAGAACGGCCGGTCCTTGGAGAAGACGTCCTCGCGTTGCATGAACGCGGTGGCCACCAGCCAGTACACCGGGAGCAGTCCGAACAGACCGAGCGCCGCCAGGCTCAGCTTGCCGGCGACGCCGAGCGTCGGCCGGGTGATGCCCTCTCCCACATGGCGTGACCGGCGCCGGGCCGGCAGGAACGACACGAGGCTCACCGTCGCGCCTCCAGTTTCTTGTTCAGCAGGAAGTACGCGGCACACACCACGGACAGGGCGACGAGCCACAGCACCCCCATGGCCGCCGCACGGCCCAGGGAGAACTCGACGAACGCGTACTGGTAGATGCTGACCGCGAGGGTCATGGTCGAGGTCCCGGGGCCGCCCCCGGTCATCACGAAGATCATGTCGAACGAGCCGAAGTTGTAGATGAACTCCAGCATCGTCACCAGCGCGACCGGGCCGATCAGATGCGGCAGCGAAACGTGCCAGAAGCGCTGCCGGCGGGAGGCACCGTCGATCGCGGCCGCCTCCAACTGCTCACGCGGCAGGGTCTGCAGGACCGCGAGGATCACCACCATCATCCAGGGGAAGGTGTTCCACGACTTGGCGATGATCACCGCGGCCATCGCAGTCCCCGGCGCCCCGAGGAAGTCGACCTCCGGCAGGCCCACTTGGGACAGGACGTGGTTGAGCACGCCGTAGCTGTCGTTGAAGATCCACGCCCAGAGGAACGAGACGACCACACCGGGCAGCAGCCAGGGAAGCATGAGCATGCCCCGCAGCACCGACCGCCCCTTGAGGCGGGCGTTGAGCAGCAGGGCGAGTCCCAGACCGAGGAACAGGGGAAAGACGGTCGCGAGCACGGAGAACACGAGCGTGGTCCCGAGGCGGTCGACGAAGTCGGGCCAGACGTCGGAGTAGTTGTCGAAACCGATGAACGAGCGGCCGGGGCGGATGAGCGACTGGTCGTAGAGGCTGGTCCCCAGGCTCGCCACCAGCGGATACACCGCCACGGCAAGGAAGAGCGCCACTGCGGGGGCCGCGATCATGAAGCCGAAGGTGCGGTCCCGCCCGTTGAGTGTGGAGCGTTTCCCCGCCCGCACGGGCGAGCGGGCGGGGGCTCGCACCGGCGGGGGTTCGGTGGTCATCGTCATATCAACTCCTTGCGACGCGACGGACCATATCTCAGAAGCAACATCTGGTAAATGGATGTGACGCCCACATTGTGGAGATACCCCCAGGGTCGCTTGGGATCACATGCCCCACACAGGGTCGTTGCTCTGAACTGCCACACAGAGCCACCGAGTTGAGCTGGAGCGACCCGCACAGCAAGGTCGACCGGCCACATATCGCAGGTTGAGTATCCGCTATACGAATTGACCTTGCGCATATGGGAGTTGAGCAGGTTCGGGCCCGGCGAGCCGAAGCGGCTCTCCGCCCCGCGGGCCGAGAGCGCACCCCGTCGTAGCGCGGTCGTCCCCGGGCGCCCCCGGGCGGGCCCGCCGGGGGCGCCCACCCCCCCCTTGGTG
>NZ_JAEIMH010000072.1:31193-44814 GCF_016464295.1 Streptomyces sp. N35
CCCCGCCGCGGGGGCGGAGCCCGCCCCGGGGGGGGGCGGGCGGGCCCGGGCGCGCCCGGGCACGCCGGCTACGGGTGCCCCGACCCCTCGTTAGTTGAAAATGATTATCATCGGCTATTGTCGTCCAGGTCCCGACCTGCCCCGTTCCACGGACCTGGATGTTCAGTGCGCATACCCACGCCCCTGCCTGCCCTCTCCCTCACGGCTGTCGCCGCCCTGCTCCTGACGGGCTGCTTCGCAGCCGGCGGAGGGGAGTCCGGCTCCTCGTCCGAGCGCCTGCGCGTAGTGATGATGCAGCCGCCGCGTTCCGGGCTCTCCCCGCTCAGTGACGACGCCTTCAAGCTCTCGCGCTGGAGCACCGCGGAGACCCTGGTCACGCTCGACGCCAACGGTGATCCGCAGCCCGCACTCGCCACCTCCTGGCGCGCGTCAGGTGACGCGGCCTGGACCTTCACTCTCCGTAAGGGCGTCACCTTCCACGACGGCACGCCGCTCACGGCCGCGGACGTCGTCCGCTCCCTCACCCGGGCCGCACAGGCCGCGCCGAAGCCGCGCATCCTCGACGGGGTCGAGCTCACCGTCACAGCGCAGGGCGACAAGGTGAGGGTGGCCACCGCGGCCCCGGATCCGCTGCTGCCCCAGCGTCTGTCCTCGCCGCAGCTGTCGGTCCTGGCCGCCAAGGCGTACCGGGGGAAGACGGTGAACCCCGTCGGGGCCGGCACCGGCGCGTTCGTCCTCAAGAAGGTGAACGGGACCAGTTCCGCCACGCTCGACCGCAACGGCGCGTACTGGGGCGGGCGCCCCGAAGCACCCGGGATCGACGTGCGGTTCGTGCCCGACGGCACCGCGCGGGCCGCCGCGCTGCGCAGCGGAGAGGCGGACATCGTCGAGTCCGTACCGGTGTCACAGGCCGCGATGCTCGACGAGGACCAGATCACCGAAGTGCCGATGCCGCGCACGAACACCCTCTACCTCAACACGGAGCGCGGCGCTTTCGCCGACCCCGCGCTCCGGTCCGCCGCCCGCGGCGCGATCGACGCCGAGGCGCTGGTGAAGGGGGTCTACGAGGGTCGCGCGGACGTTGCCGAAGGGCTGCTCGGGCCCGCCATCCCGTGGGCCGAGCAGCGCGCCGGCCGTACCGAGCCCGCCGCTCCCGGCAAGCCGGACGGCAAGGCGATCACCATCGGCACCTTCACCGACCGTGCCGAGCTGCCCGAGGTCGCCGCCGCGCTCCAACAGCAGCTCCAGCAGGCCGGGTTCACCGTGAAGCTGGAAGTCAGGGAGTACGCGGCGATCGAAGCCGACGCGCTCGCGGGCAAGTTCGACGCCTTCATCCTGTCGCGGGCCACGGTGCTCGACTCCGGCGACCCGGCGGCGTACCTCTACAGCGATTTCGCGAGCGACGGTTCGTTCAATCTCTCCCAACTCGCCGACCCCGGCGTCGACAAGGCCCTTCGCAAGGCCACGAACGCCCCCTCCGGGCCGGAGCGGCGCGCCGCGATCCTGGCCGCCGAGCGTGCGGTGCTCAACTCCGGCGCGGCGCTTCCGATGCTGCACGAACGGGTCATCCAGGGCGACTCGCCCCGGGTCGTCGGTTCGGCCAAGGACCCGCGCGAGCGTCTGCTCGTCACGCCCGACACGTACGTGAAGTGAGGGCCCCGGCATGAGGGTGGCACGCGCGCGTAAGCCCGGCATGAGGGCGGCACTCGCTCACAGGGGCGGCATGAGGGCGGCCCAGGCTCGTAACGCCGGCATGAGGGCGGCATTCGCTCGTATCGGAGGACTCGCCGTCGTCCTCGCGCTCATCGGGCTGCTGCCCTGGCTGTCCGGCCGGGACGCGGCGCTCAGCGTGCTGCGTGCCCGGTCCGCCGAACAGGAGGCGACCACCGAGGCGTTGACGGCGGTCCGCGAGGACCTCGGCCTCGATGCCGGGCCCCTGACCCTGCTCGGTCGCTGGGCCGGCGGACTGCTGCGCGGCGACCTCGGCCGGTCATGGGTCTCGGGGTCCGACGTGCTGCCGTCCGTGCTCTCCGGGCTCACGGTGTCACTTGCCCTGATGGGCGCCTCGCTCGTCGTGGCCCTGCTGGTCGCGGTCGCACTGTGCGCGCGGACGGTGGTACGGGGTGCGCGGGGCACGCTGCGCGCGTCAGGCTCCCCCGGGGCGACGGCCGCCATGCTCGCCTCCGTGCCCGAATTCCTCCTGGCGACCGTGCTGTTGATCGCGGCCGGCGTCTGGCTGGGGCTGCTCCCGACCTCCGGCTGGCAGGGGCCGGCCTCGATGGTGCTGCCCGCGCTCGCCATGGGGGTGCCCGCCGGAGGACTGCTCGGCCGTCTTGTCGACGACGCGCTGCCCGGGGTGTACGCGGAACGCTGGGCCGGCCTGTGGCGTGCCTCAGGTGTTTCGGCGCCCCGGATCGCGCTGGCCTCGTTGCGCCGGGCGGTGCCCGCGATCGTGCCCCAGTTCGGTCTGGTCGCGGTCGGGCTGACCGGGGGCGCCGTCGCGGTGGAGACCGTGTTCGCGATCCCGGGCATCGGCCGCACCGCGCTGGGCGCAGCCAAGGCCCAGGATCTACCGCTGCTCCAGGGCGCGGTACTTGCCCTGCTCATGCTGGGACTTGCGGCGGGCATCCTCGCTCACCTCGCCCGCGGATGGCTGCTCGGCCCCGGCCTCGACGATGCGGCTCTCGCGCTGCCGACCGCGCCCCGGCGCTCAAAGGGCCCGGTGCAGAAGGCCGTTCCCCCGGTGCTCGCGGCGGTGCTGCTCGCGGTCATCGGGTGGGGTCTGGTGCGTGAACCGTACGCCGTCGATGTCACAGCCCGGCTCTCCGCCCCCTCGTGGCACCACCCTCTTGGCACCGATGGTCTCGGCCGGGATGTGCTGGCGCGGCTCGGCCACGGTGCCGCCGCGACGGTCGGCGTGGCCGTCGCGGTCTGCCTGATCAGCTATCTGATCGCGGTCACGATCGGCTTCCTGCCGTCGCTGTCCTCGGGGATCGCCGATGTCGCCAACGCGCTGCCGCCGGTCATCGTCGGCATCCTCGTCGCGGCGGCGCTCGGTCCGGGCACGGCCGGGGCCTCGGTGGCCGTCGCGCTCATCTCCTGGCCACCGCTGGCCGCGCACGCCGCGGCTCTGGTGCAGGAGACCCGCTCGGCCGGGTTCCTCACCGCGCAGCGGGCGATCGGCGCTCCCCCGCGCTGGGTGCTGACCCGGCACGTCCTGCCGGCCGTGGCCGGTCCGGTGGCCCGGCACGCGCTGCTGCGCCTGCCCGGCATCGCTCTCGCGCTCGCCTCGCTCGGCTTCCTCGGGCTCGGCGCCCAGCCACCGGCTCCCGAGTGGGGGCTGTTGCTCGACGAATCACGCGCATACGTGGAGCGGGCGCCGTGGGCCGCGCTCTCACCGGCGCTCGCGCTCGCCCTGCTCGCCGGTCTGGCCGTGTCGATCTCCCACACCACCCCCAACGCGCCGAAGGGACAGCGTGCATGACCGACCGTCAACTCCTGTTGTCCGTACGCGATCTGCACGTCACGTTCCCGGACGAGGGTCTGACTCCGGTCCAGGGGGTCTCGTTCGAGGTACGCGAAGGGGAGGTGCTCGCGCTGGTCGGTGAGACCGGGGCGGGCAAGTCGCTGACCGCCCGGGCCGTGCTCGGGATGGCGCCGCCCACCGCGTGGCTGGGCGGCAGTGTGGAGTTCCGCGGCCGGGAGATCCTGGGCGCGTCGCGTGCGGTGTACGCCGGGCTGTGGGGCCGTCGGCTCGCGTTCGTGCCGCAGGACGCGCTGTCCGTGCTCAGCCCCGTGCACACGGTCGGCGATCAACTGGCCGCCGCCGTGCGCTCGGTGGGCGGGACGGGGCGCCGCGCGGCACGGAAGTCCGCGGTGGCGGCCCTCGAACGGGTGGGCATCGCGGACGCGGCCCGGCGGGCTCGGGCGTATCCGCACGAGTTCTCCGGCGGCATGCGCCAGCGAGCCGTCCTCGCGATGGCGATGATCAACGATCCTGACCTGGTGGTCGCCGACGAACCCACCACCGCCCTCGACCCTGCCCGGCAGGAGCAGGTCCTCGAACTCCTCGCGGAGCTGCGGGAGTCGAGTGGCGCGGCGATGCTCCTGGTGACCCATGATCTGGGGGTCGTGGCGCACCACGCCGACAGGGTTCTCGTCCTGTACGCGGGCCGGACCATCGAGTCGGGGCCCGTGGCCGACGTACTCGCCCGGCCCCGCGCCCCCTACACAGCGGGCCTGCTGGCCTCGCTGCCCCCGGACACCCCGGCCGCCGACCGCCGGCTGCCCGCGATCGGCGGGGCACCGCCCGCGCCCGACGGGGTCGCCCGTCTGGAGGGCTGGGCGGTCGCCCCCCGCTGCCCGCCCGCCGACGGTCACTGCCGCACCGAGGCTCCCCGACCCGAACCGGCGGCGGACGGCCACCTGGTCGCCTGCCACCACTGGCGCGAACTCCCGTGCGCTCCGCAGCAGTTGTTCACCGAAGGAACCACCCTGTGAACCCCGTCCTGAGCGTTCACGACCTCACCGTCCGATATCCCGGCCGCGGCCGGCGCGCGGCTCCCGTGACCGCCGTCGACCGGGTCTCCTTCGCCGTGGCCGAGGGTGAGACCCTGGCGCTTATCGGCCCCTCCGGCTCCGGCAAGTCCAGCACCGGCGCTGCCGCGCTGATGCTGCGCCGGCCGGACGGCGGCGAAGTCCACTTCGACGGCCGGGAGTTGACCGCACTCGACGAGACCGCGATCCGCCCCCTGCGGCCGCTGTTCCAGCCGGTCTTCCAGGATCCCTACGGCTCACTCAGCCCCCGTCTGCGGATCCGTGACGCGATCGCCGAACCGCTGCGGGTGCAGGGTCGGTGGGATCCCAAGACCGGACCGGCCCACGTCACTCACCTCCTGGAGACCGTCGGGCTCGATCCGCGGCTCGGCGACCGCCTGCCGCATGAACTGTCCGGCGGGCAGTGCCAACGCGTCGGCATCGCCCGGGCGTTGGTCAGCGAGCCGCGGCTGCTCGTCCTGGACGAACCGGTGTCGGCCCTCGACCCGTCGGTGCGCGCGGGGGTCCTCAACCTCCTCACCGGCCTGCAGGAACGGCTTGGTCTCGCCTACCTGTTCATCTGCCACGACCTGGCCGTCGTACGGCATGTCGCCCACCGGGTCGCCGTCATGGACGGCGGCCGCATCGCGGAGACGCTCGCGGCCACCGCGCTGTACGGCCAAGGCGAGGTCCACCCCCGTACGCGGGAACTGCTCACGAGCGCGTTCCCCCGACCCCGTACCACTGGAGCAATGCGATGATCCCGCCCACCGGGCCCGGCACGAAGTCCTCGCACCATGTGCCTGTCGACCTGGGCGGCCGCACCGTCGACCTGCCCCTCACACAGGTGCGGGGAGTGCGCCCCGGGCCGCGCGTGGTGATCACGGCCGGTATGCACGGCGGCGAGTTCTGCGGCATCGAAGCGGCCACGCGCCTCGCGGCGCGGCTGACGCCCGAGGAGGTGCACGGCGACGTCGTCATCTGCCCGGTGGCCAACCCCCCGGCCGTGTACGACGGGCGCCTCGGTGTGTCGCCGCTCGACGGCGTGAACATCAACCGGGTCTTCCCCGGCGACCCCCAGGGCAGCCCCACCGAACGACTGGCCGCCTGGCACACCGCGCACCTTTGCCCGGGGGCCGACCTCTACGTCGATCTGCACTCCGGCGGCATCGACGAAACCCTGCGCGACTTCGTCGGCTACCGGCTGACCGGAGACCGCGCACTCGACGCCCGTACGCGTGAACTCGCCCACGCCGTCGGCATCGAGGACGTGATCATCGGCCGTACGGCCGAGGGCGGCAACAGCCATGCCGCAGCCGCCCGTCGCGGTATCCCGGCCCTGCTCGTCGAGGCCGGCGACCGCGGCAACCGCGACCCGGACACCGCCGCCCGTCTCGTCGGCGGTCTGCTCCGGCTCCTGGGAGAGGCCGGTGTCACGGCCCGCACCGCCGGCAGCGAGCCGAGGCGGGTGCGCGAGTGGCTGTGGGCGTGCTCGGTCACCGCCGAAACGACCGGACTCTGGTATCCGGCACTCGCCGCCGGGGACGAAGCGACGGCCGGCGCTCCGCTCGGCCACCTCGTCAGCCCCGCCGACGGCAGCCGCACCACGGTGGTGTCCCCGGCCACGGGGCGGCTCTTCTACGGCATGCACGCCCTCACCGTCCGCCGCGGCGCGGAACTGGCGGCGGTCGCCGAACCGAAGGCGGCGTGACGCACCGGGTGCGCATCAGGGCGCGAGCCGCAGGTGGAGCATCGCCTCGAAGCGGGCTTCGGGAGTGGACAGATCGAGACCGGACACCGTGGCAAGCCGTTTCAGGCGGTAGCGGAAGGTGTTGGGGTGCACGTGCATGGCGGCCGATGCGGAGATGACGTCGCCGAACGCGTCGAGCCAGGCGGCGAGCGTCTCCGTCAGCGTCGTGCCGTGCTCAGCGTCGTAGGCACGCAGCCGGACGATCGGGTTGTCCGGCGGGCCGCCGTCGGCGGCGATCCGGTCGGCCAGTTCGAGCAGCAGGGCGTCCACATAGACGGCGGCGAGCCGGGCGGTCCGCAGATCCGGTCGCCGCTCGCGCAGCACCCGCAGGGCCTGGTCGGCTTCGGCGCGCGAACGGCGCAGGTCCTCGGGCCTGCCCGCGACGCCGCCCGCCCCGCTGGCGGCGGGCGCCCGGTCCCCGCTCCGCTCGGGCGGGCGGGCGGGGCGCGGGCGCCCCCGCGCCCCCCCCCCCCCCCCCCCCGCCCCCGATGACGGCGGACGCCCGGTCCCCGATCCGCTCCAGGAAGGACTCGGCGACCCGTCGGGCCGCCTCGTCCGAAGTGGCGGGCAGCACCGCGTAGGTGATGCCGCCGAGTGTGGCGGTGGCCGTCCTCGGGTGGATCGCGTTCAGGTGGAGGGCGAGCGCACCGGCGATCCGGTCGGCCGCCACGACGCGGTCGGCGGCTGCCGAGGTGTGGGTCGCCGCGAGGGCGGGCACGCAGGCGGGCTGGGCGGACAGACCGAGCCGGGCGGGCTCCGGGAGCGCCCTCGCCGCCTTCGAGGAGCGTGGCGAGCAGGTCGGCCCGGAGCCGGTGCCCGACGTCCTCGCCCGCCCTGCGGCGCAGCAGATGCAGAGCGGCGACCTTGGCCGCGTCGCTCAGGGCGCGTTCGCGGTCCCTGGTCAGGGGCTGCTTGACCACGACCCAGATGGAGCCGAGGATCTCGCCGCCCGCGCGTACCGCGATCGCGACCCGCGGCTTGGCCGCGATCCCCTCCAGATACAGCGGCTCGTCGTTGCGGTAGAGCAGCCGGAACGCACCCCGCTCCTCAAGGGCCCGCAGCTTCTCCGCCGGGACCTGACGGTCGAGGATCGTCGCGATCCTGGCCTCGTCGCCCTCGTCCTGACGGCTGGAGAACGCGAGCACCCTGCCGTCGCGGTCCTCGACCGTCACCGGCCCGTCGAGCAGCGCGGAGATCGCGTTGGCCAGCGCGAACAGGTCTCCGGCGAGCGGCTCTTCGGCCGGCTCCCCGACGAGCTCGTCGACCGAGAGCATCGACCGCAAGAGCGCCGCGACCTGCGCCCAGGAGGCGCCCGCCATCAGACCGAGCACCGGGATCGCGGCCTTGTCGACGGCCGCCTCCACCGCTTCGTCCACGGCGATCGGGGCTCGTACGATGACGGGCGCCGCGCCGAGGACGGCGGCCCACTCGACCAGGCCCCCGGCCTCGGCCGCGCCGTGGATCCCGACGCCGAGGACGATCGCCCCCGGCAGGCGTGCCGGGGCGTCGTGCGGGTCGTGGATGAGCACCCCGCCGACCGGCCGCGCCGCATCCGGTTCGCCGACCGTGGACACGATGAAGGTCGACCCCAGGTCCGCGAGGACGCGGCCGAGAGGGGCTCGCCCGCTCACCTCCGCTCCCGGCGGCCGCATCGCGACCGACTCGCGGGCGATCTCCCGGGCTTCCCGATCGCGGCTCCGGTCCTCGTGGGTCCGCCTTCCGCGGCTCCGGCCCTCGCGGGTCCGCCTTCCACGGCGCCGGCCCCCATCGATCCGCCCTCCGCGGGTCCCGCCCTCATCGATCCGCCTTCCGTTCGACGAGATACCGGCCGTCGCGGGTGAATCCGGTGACGGCCGCACCGTCCGCGAGCAGTTCGCCGAGGGTTTCCCGCAGCGCCGTGCGCCAGGCGTACGCGGCCGCGGGACGCTCCCGGCGCAACGCCTCGATGTCGGACGGGATGCGGACGCTGACGCAGGAGCCGTCCAGCGGGCCGCGCACGGGCAGTCCGTCCGCGTCCGCGTCGAGCCCCGGCGCGGCGTCCGTGGGGACGGGCGCCAGGAGGTGCGGCCGGATGCAGGCCTCGGCGACGGCGGGGTCGGCGAGGTTCCAGCCGACGAGCAGCCGGTCGGATCCCTGGCCCTTGTTGACGCTGTCGTCCATGGCGCCGTAGAAGTCCGGCAGGTACTCCTCGGCCACCGCGCCCAGCTTGGCCAGGTTGAAGTAGGCGTTGCGGCTGACCAACGGGTCGTAGGTCCAGGTCACCTTGGTGAGGGAGCGCTCGAGGGCCCAGGCCCGCTGATGGACCTTCAGGGCGAACCCGATGGTGCGGCCGCGGGCGCACGCGTCGACGCCGGCGATGTGCGAGTGCAGTCCGGCCTCCGCGAGGAAGCCCACGCACACGCCGATCAGCCGGTCGGCCTCGTACGCGCCGGCCACGTAACTGCCCGAGTGCTCAAAACCCCTGAGCAGGGCCATGGTGATGAGCGGGCTGTCCGCCGGCGGCCGCCACACCCGGTCGAGCAGGGCGCAGGCGTCCCGGAACTCCGCCTCCTGCGACAGCTGCCTGATGGTGACGCCGGACCGCCGCTGAGCCAGGTCGGATGCGGCCGCGGACACCTCGAGGAGTTCACTCACGCCTCCTCCCGTATCGATTCCTGCATCGATTCCCACATCGAGTGCCGCATCGGTTGCCGCAGGGTGGAGTGCTCGGTCAAGGTCGCCTCGCAGGTGTCCGGTGACGAAGTCGGCCCCCGCCCGCCCCGGCTGTTCGCGCGAGGCGGGCAGTGGGCCACGGTCGGTGAGCGGGTCAGGAGAGCTGCAGGGGGCGGGTCGCCGGGACGGCGGCCGCGGAACCGGCGGGGGGGCCCCCGCCCCCCGCGGGGGCGGGGCAGGAGGGCGCCTCCAAGACAGCGGGCGGGGTGCCGCCCTGGTGGGCCCAGGCACCGTTGATATTGGTGCTCGCGACCTTCGATCCGTCGCGCAACCCCATCGACCACGACAGCGAGCCGTGGATCGTGCCGCCGTGCCCCCACACCTGGACACCGCAGGACAGCTTCTGCCGGATCATGCCGAGCCCGTATCCCGTGTCGGGGATCCAGTTCACGGTTTCCACGGCGGTGAACATCTCCTTCTGCTGGGCGGGACGGAGCAAACGCCCGCTGAGCAGCGCGCTGTAGAACCGGTTGATATCGCCTGCCGTGGAGATCATGTCGCCGGCCGAGCCCGCCCAGGTCGCGCTCATCTCGGTCACGTCGTGCACCGGCGCCGCGGGGTCACCCGTCATGAGCTTGGAGTAGGCCCGTCCGTGCGGACCGACGACGGTCGTGCTCCTACCCGGCAGATACGTGTTGCCGAGGCCGAGCGGTCCGATGATCCGCCGGGTCACCTCAGCGCTGAGCGAGCGGCCCGACACCTGCTCCACGATCATCCCGGCGAGGATGAAGTTGGTGTTCGAGTAGGCCCAGGACGTACCCGGCGCGAAGTCCGGCGCGTGGCTCATCGCCGTGCTGACGAGCTCCTGCGGCAGGACGCTGTCGAAACGGTGGTCGAGGAAGCCCTGGCCGACCAGCTTGGCCAACACCCCGGCGTCGTTCGTGTAGTTGAAGATGCCGCTCGTGTGGTTGAGCAGCTGCCGTACGGTGATCTTGCTGCCGTCGTGGCCGTTGCCCCGCACCACACCCGGCAGCCACTTCTCCACGGTGTCGTCGAGGCTGAGCCGTCCCTCACCCACCAGCTGCAGCAGGACCGTGGCGGTGAACGTCTTGGTGGTGCTGCCGATCCGGTAGCGGTCGTAGGACACCGGCTTGCGGCCGGTGGAGGTGTCCGCGACTCCGGAGGTGCCGAACCACCGGCCGGAGCCGTTCTTGACCTCGGCGAGGATGCCGGGCGCCCCTCCCTCGTTCACCGCGCGGTCCAGCACACGCTGGACGGCGTCGTTCGTCGTCCTGGGTTCCGCGGACGTCGCGGGGTCCGCGGACACCGCCACGGACACAGCCGGTGACGCGACCATGACCATGGCCGCGATGCTCGCGGTGAGGACAGCTCTGAAACGGGACATGGGGCTTCCTTTCGTGGCGAGGCTCGCAGGGACGTACTCCCGGGCAGCGCATCCGGGCAGTGCTTCCGGGCAGTGCTTCTGGGCAACGCATCCAGGCAGCGCTTCCGCAGCGCTTCCGGCAGCGCTTCCGGGCAGTGCCTCCGGGAGCCGACATCGTCCCCAGCGGCGGCACGCCCTGGCTAAGTGCGGCCGGACGAAATACCGCCCGCCGATTGGTGCCGCGGGATGAACCCGTCCCCGCGGCCCCTTTCGACCTGGCCGCCAAGTGCCTTTTGGCCGGCGGCACATATAACGGCGCCCGCATTCGTACGACGGTCCGAAGAGGCACCCGGGCGGCTGGCCTAGCGTTCGCTGTTACCTCGTCAGGGCCCGTACGACGTGCATGACGTGGGTGACCTGCATGAATACCTCACCTTTCGCGCGCTGACGTCCGACCTGGAGGTCCTCTCATGGCGCCCCGTAAGAACCTGACGGTCCTGCTGCTCGCCACCGCGGTGGCGCTGACCGCCTGCTCCGGTGGCGGTGCGTCCACACCGGCGGCCGGCGGCCGGACCCTGGTCATCGACACGTCCTTCGACCTCAAGACGGCCGACCCGGGCCGGATGTACGAAGCCACCGGACTCTTCGTGGGCAAGGCGGTGTACGAGACGCTGCTCACCTTCGAGGGCGGCGACGTGACCAAGCCGGTGCCGGCGCTCGCCGAGTCGTACACGCTCTCCGACGACGGCAAGGTCCTGACGCTGAAGCTCCGTTCGGGGGCGAAGTTCAGCGACGGCTCCACGCTCACCGCCGACGACGTGGTCTTCTCACTGACCCGCCTGCGCGACATGAAGGGCAATCCGTCGTTCCTCCTGGCCGGCGTGGAGGTGGCCAAGAGCGAAGACTCCACGATCACCCTGACGTCGAAGACGCCGAACCCCGCGCTGCCGTACATCCTGCCGAACCCCACACTCGGGATCCTCAACAGCAAGGTCGCCAAGGCGCACGGCGCGACGGCCGACGACAAGGACAAGGCGGAGCAGTACCTCAACAAGACGTCGGCCGGATCGGGTCCCTACACGATCGAGTCGTTCAACGTCAGCAACCAGGTGGTGCTGCGGGCGAACAAGAAGTACTACGGCACAAAGCCCGCGTACGACAAAGTCGTCATCCGCAATGTCGAGGCGGCGACCCAGAAACTCAATGTGCAGCGCGGCGACAGCCAGGTGGCGCTGAACCTCTCCGGCGACCAGGCCAAGGGCATGTCCGCCACCGTGCAGGTGAAGCGGACCGCCTCGGCCAACGTGATCTATCTGCACCACAGCCGGAACAAGGCGCTCAGCAAGGTGACGTCGAACCCGAAGTTCGTGGAAGCCGTACGCAAGGGCGTCGACTACAAGGGCCTCCTCGAACTGGCCGGCGAAGGGTCCGTGCAGGCGCCGGGCATCATCCCCTCCCAACTCCTCGGCGCCCTCCCGCCCGACCAGGCACCCCAGCGCGACGTGGCGGGAGCGAAGGCGGCACTGGCGGCGAGCGGCCTGACCGACCCGAAGGTCGAACTGGAGTATCCGAGCGAGCTCACGGTGAACGGTCTGTCCCTGCAGCCGCTGGCCGAGCGCATCCAGTCCAACCTCAAGGAAGTCGGCATCACCGTCGACCTCGCGCCCGCACCCCTCACCACCGCGGCGGACAACTACCGCAACGGCAAGGAGGAGATGGGCCTGTGGTACTGGGGCCCTGACCACCCGGATCCCACCGGTTACCTGGTGTTCCTGCCCGGCAAGATGGTCGGGGAGCGCCTCGGCTGGAAGGCGGGCGCGGACAAGAAGCTGGAGGCCGCGGGCGAGAAGGCGGCCGCCGCGGTCGGCGAGGAGGCGCGCAAGCAGGCCTTCGCCGACGTGCAGACGCAGTTGAACACCACGGGCCCGTACGTCCCGCTCATCCAGCCCGGCCAGAACATCGTGACGGCCGCCTCGGTCACCGGCCTCGAGTACCACCCGGTGTGGACCGTCGACGTCGCCGACCTCGGTGTGAAGTGACATGACGAGCAAGCAGAATCGGGTACGGCGCCGCAACGGGCCACTGCCCGCGTTCCACGTCCGAGGTCGCTTTCCCGGATTCCTCGCCCGCAGACCGCTGCTCGGATTCCTCGCCCGCAGGATCCTCGTCGCGATCCTGCTGGCCTGGGGCATCACCCTGGTCACATTCGTCCTGACGAACCTGGTGCCGGGCGATCCGGTGGCGGCGAACCTGGGGCAGCGGGCGGTCGGCGACCCGGTGGCCGTGGCGCAGTGGAGGGCCGAGCACGGGCTCGACAAGCAGCTCCCGCAGCAGTACTTGCTGTTCCTGGAGGGCTTGCTCCACGGCGACCTGGGCACCAGTCAGCAGTCCCACCGGCCCGTCAGCGAGGACCTGGCGGAGTTCGTGCCCGCGACCCTGGAACTGGCGGGCGCGGCCATCCTCGTATCACTGGTGCTCGGTGTGGCCTTCGGTCTCATCGCGGCCCTGCGCCGCGACCGTCTGGCGGACCACGTGCTGCGGATGCTGAGCCTGATCGGGGTCTCGGTCCCGACGTTCTGGCTGGCGCTCCTGGCGTTCTACGTCTTCTTCTACCGTCTCCAACTCACCCCGGGCAGCGGCCGGGTGGACCCCGCCATCGGCGCGCCGCCACCCGTCACCGGCCTGCACACGGTGGACGCGGCGCTGGCCGGCCGGTGGGACATCTTCACCAGCGCGCTCGGTCATCTGATCGTGCCCGCCCTCGTGCTCTCGCTCTACACGATCGGGCTGCTCACCCGCTTCACCCGCAGCGCGGTCCTCGAGGTGCTCGGCCAGGACTACGTCCGCGCGGGCCGGGCCAAGGGGCTTTCGGGCCGGGTGATCCTCTTCCGCTACGTGCTGCGGTCCGCGCTGGTACCGATCATCACGGTGGCGGGGCTCGCGTTCGGCAGTCTCCTGTCGGGCACCGTTCTCGTCGAGGCGATCTTCGCCTGGCAGGGCGTCGGGCAGTACGCGTACAAGAGCGCCACCGCCCTCGACCTGCCCGCCATCATGGGCGTCGGCCTGGTGGTCAGCGGCGTGTACCTGGCGATCAACCTGCTCGTGGACGTCCTGTACGGCGTCATCGACCCCCGGGTGAGGCTGCGATGAGTCAACTGCCCCTTGCCGTAAGGCGCTTGTCCGTCACGGTGAAGCGGCTGCCGGCCGCGCTGCGGCGGCTGCCCCAGGCGGGGGGGGGGGCCCCGGGCCGGGCCCGGGGGGGGGGGGGGGCCGCCCGGCGCGGCTGCCCCCCCCCGCCC
>NZ_JAEIMH010000072.1:44824-48591 GCF_016464295.1 Streptomyces sp. N35
GGGGTTTGCCCGCCGCGGTGACGGGGCGGCCGGCCGCGGGGGGGCGGCGCCCCGAGGCGTGGCGCCGGCCGCAGGCCGTGGCCGGAGCGCTGGTGGCGCTCGCCTGGCTGCTGATCGCCGCCGCCGCGCCCCTGCTCGCTCCCTACGATCCGCTCGCCCAGGAGCTGCCCCGTCTCGCCGAACCGGGCCCCGGGCACTGGTTCGGCACCGATCAGCTCGGCCGCGACATCCTCAGCCGGGTCCTCTACGGCGCCAGGGTGTCGATCCCGCTCACCCTGCTCCTGGTCGCTCTCTCCGTACTGATCGGCGGGTTCCTCGGCGGTGTCGCGGGGTATTTCGGCCGTTGGGCGGACGAGGTGATCATGCGCTTCGCGGACCTCGTGTTCGCGTTCCCGACGATCATCCTGGCCATGGTGGTGGCGGCCGCACTCGGCGCCAGCCTCACCAACGCGGTACTCGCCGTGCTCGTGGTGGCCTGGGCGTCCTACGCCCGTGTCGGCCGCGGTCTCGTGCTGGCCGTGCGCGAGCGGGAGTTCGTGCTCAGCGGGCGGCTGCTCGGCTTCTCCGTGTGGCGGTCGCTGCGCGTGGACGTGCTGCCCAACGTGGTGGGCCCGATCCTCGTGCTCGCGACCCTTGACATGGGCACGGCACTGCTGCTGCTCTCCGGCCTTTCGTTCCTGGGCCTGGGCGCCAAACCGCCGTCCGCGGAGTGGGGGGCGATGGTGGCGTCGGGCATGGAGGTCTTCGACAGCTGGTGGGTCGCCACGTTCCCGGGGCTCGCGATCCTCACCGTGGTGCTCGCGTTCAACTTCCTCGGTGACACGCTGCGCGACGCCCTCGACCCTCGTACCGCCCGCGCCGTGAAGGAGCGTGCGCTGTGACGCTGACGATCACCGGTCTGCGGGTGTCGATCCGGGACACGCAGATCCTGTCCGGAGTCGACCTCGCCCTCCACAAGGGGCAGGTGCACGGGCTGGCCGGCGAGAGCGGGTCGGGCAAGACCATGACGGGCTTCGCCGTCCTCGGCCTCCTGCCGCACGGCGCGCGGGCGAGCGGACGGATCGAGCTGGCCGGGCGCGACCTGCTCGGGCTCCCCGACAAGGAGCTCAACCGGGTGCGCGGCAACGACATCGCGATGGTCTTCCAGGACCCGTCCACCAGTCTGCACCCGATGCTGACCGTGGGCAGGCAGCTGACCGAGCACATGCGGGCTCACCTGGGCCTCGGCAAGGCCGAGGCACGCGAGCGCGCCCTCGAACTCCTCACCAAGGTCCGCATCCCCGGCCCGGCGGAGGCGTATCGGCGCTATCCGCACCAGTTCTCGGGCGGCATGCGGCAACGAATCGCCGTCGCCGTGGCGCTGGCCTGTGATCCGCAGGTGCTGATCGCCGATGAGCCCACCACCGCGCTGGACGTGACGGTGCAGGCCGGCATCCTGCGCCTGCTGCGCGGCCTGTGCGACGAACTCGGGCTCGCCGTCCTGCTCATCACCCACGACCTCGGGGTCATGTCCGCCATCGCCGACGAGGTGAGCGTGCTGCGTGACGGCCTGGTCGTGGAGTCGGGCGCTCGCAAGTCCGTACTGCGCACACCCTCCCATCCGTACACCCGCAAGCTCCTCGAGGACCTGCCATGACGCTGCTCAGCATCGCCGACCTCGTCGTCGAGCACCGCTCCCCCGGGCAGCCGCCCGTCAGGGCCGTCGCCGGGGCCGGGCTCACGGTCGCCGCCGGTGAAGTCGTCGGTCTGGTCGGTGAGTCGGGGTGCGGCAAGTCGACGCTGGCCCGGGCCGTGTGCGGACTGCACGCCGTGGCGGGCGGCTCCATCACGTTCGACGGCCGCCCTGTCACCCCGCTCGGTCTGCGGCGCCGGGCGCTGACCGGGATCCAGATGGTCTTCCAAGACCCTTACGCCTCCCTGAACCCGCGCCGCCGGGCCGGCGACCAGATCGCCGACGGCCTGCGCGTCGGCGCCGGCCGCGCAACCCCGGCCAACGGCCTGCGCGTCGGTGCCGGCCGCGCAACCCCCGCCGACGGCCTGCGCGTCGGTGGCGACCGCGCAACCCCGGCCGACCTCCTCGAACGCGTCGGCCTTCCCCGCTCCTTCGCCCACCGCCATCCGCACGAACTCTCGGGCGGGCAACGCCAACGCGTCGCCATCGCCCGCGCGCTGGCCGCCCGACCCCGGCTGCTGATCGGTGACGAACCCATCTCCGCGCTCGACGCCTCCGCCCAGTCCCAGGTCGCCACCCTCATGCGCGATCTCGCCGTGGACTCGGGCGCCGGACTCCTCTTCATCAGCCACGACCTGTCCGTGGTCCGGCTGATCGCCGACCGGATCGCGGTCATGTACCTGGGCAGGATCGTCGAAGTCGGCGAGACCGCGTCGGTCTGGGACGCACCCCGACACCCGTACACCCAGGCCCTCTTGCGGGCCATCCCGCACCCCGACGGCCTCGGCACCCTGCCCGCCGAACTCCCCGGCGACGTCCCCGACCCGGCCGACCCCCCGCCGGGCTGCCGCTTCCACCCGCGCTGCCCTCAGGCGATGGACGTCTGCCGCGTACGGGAACCCGACTTCGGGCCGGCCGCCTGCTGGCTGCACGCCCCGTCCGACGTGAGGGAACATTCGGCGAAGGTATGAGGAGGCGGAGTGAAACACGCCACCGCCCCACACCCCCTAATCACCGCAAACCAGCCCGCACCATCGACACAGCCCCTTCACATACGGCATTTCCCACACCCCTGAACCCTTGTGCCCCTGCGCACGCACGCGCGAAGGTGACGCAATTCCTGTTATCCGCCGACGCCCCCACGGTCTCCTGATCGCCGGCCCGGGGAGGCGGCGAGCGAGAGGGAGAGTGGACGGACGTGGGTGTGAGCCGAGAGAGCGGCGCGCTGGTGCGCGCGGCACAGCACGGTGACCGCAGAGCGCAGACCGAACTGGTCACCGCGTATCTGCCGCTGGTCTACAACGTCGTGGGCCGCGCGCTGAACGGTCATGCCGACGTCGACGACGTGGTGCAGGAGACCATGCTGCGCGCACTGCGCGGCATCGGACGGCTGCAGGATCCGGGGCGTTTCCGGTCGTGGCTCGTGGCGATCGCGATGAATCAGGTACGGGACCACTGGCAGGCGCGCCAGTCCGCGCCGGACGGCTTCGGGGCACGGGACGAGTTCGATCTGGCCGACCCCGCCGGGGACTTCGTCAATGTCACGATCGTCCGGCTCGGCCTCGAGGGTCAGCGACGCGAGGTCGCCGAGGCGACGCGCTGGCTGGAGAGCGACGACCGGGAGCTGCTCTCGCTGTGGTGGCTCGAGGCCTCCGGAGAGCTGACCCGCCCCGAGCTCGCCGCCGCTCTGGAGATCTCCGAGCAGCATGCCGCGGTGCGGGTGCAGCGGATGAAGGGCCAGCTGGAGACCGCGCGCGTGGTGGTGCGTGCGCTGGCCGCACCGCCCTGCCCAGGGCTCGGTGCGGTGGTCGGGATCTGGGACGGGGTGCCGTCCGGGCTGTGGCGCAAGCGAATAGCCCGGCATGTCCGTGAATGCCAGGTGTGTTCGCGGCACTCGGCGGATCTCTGGCCGGCCGAAGGGCTTCTCGTCGGCTTCGGCCTGGTGCCGGTGGCCGGCGCAGCGGGAGCCGGGGTGTTCGCCGCGCTCGGGTTGTACGGGGACCCGGCGGCCGAGACGGTCGCCTTCGCCGCGTCGCCGACAGGCCGGGGCGCCCCGGAGCGTGAGCCGTGGGACACCGGGTCGGGTGGCCCCGGG